>JANLXV010000011.1:0-33481 GCA_031365305.1 Chitinophagaceae bacterium | reverse complement strand
CCCACGATCGGCATGGTAGGGTTGTTAGATACTATTGATGATAAGATGACGCTCAATTTTAAAAATGAAGGAGATGTCATTTATCTTATCGGTAAATGCAAAAACGATATTGGCTCATCAGAATATGTACATAAGATTTGTAAACGTGAGTTCTCATCTGTTCCTTATTTTAATTTGGAGGAAGAATATCACACGCAGCAATTGGTTGCCGGTTTAATTAGTAAAAAATTAATTCTTTCTGCTCACGATATTAGCGAAGGGGGCTTATTCACAACATTAGCCGAATCAGCTTTTCCTAATAACCTTGGATTTAAAGTGTCACAACAGGATTTGTCTATAAGAAAAGATGCCTACTGGTTTGGTGAATGTCAAAGCCGTATCGTTGTTTCAGTTAGCATGTTGGCTATAGAAGCATTTGAACAATGTTTAATTAATGAAGATTATACCTGCCTTGGCTCTGTTACACAAAGTGACGTTATTATAGATGACGAAAACTGGGGGAATAGTAATGAATGGAAAAATTTATACGATACATCCATAGAAAAATATTTTAATCACTATTTACCAGAATAAAATGACGAAGGATTCAGTAATAGTGGTTACCGGCGCTGCAGGCTTTATCGGGAGTTGCCTGGTAAGTTTACTAAACAGCTATGGGTTTAAAAAACTTGTGCTTGTTGATAATTTCGACAAAACTGACAAAGAGAAAAATTTAAAAGGCAAACACTTCCTGGCTAAGATTGAACGTGATCGTTTTTTTCATTGGTTGCAAAATGAAAATCCCGGAGTTGAGTTTATTTTTCATCTGGGTGCCAGAACCGATACCACTGAATTTAATTATGATATTCATCAGCATTTAAATGTTGATTATACCCAACGGCTTTGGACGTTTTGTGTACTGAATAAAGTACCAATAGTTTACGCATCTTCAGCAGCAACCTATGGTTTAGGAGAGCTGGGTTATAAAGATGATCATCACATTATCGAAGATCTTAAGCCCCTAAATCCGTATGGTGTTTCAAAAAACGAGGTGGATAAATGGGTTTTGCAACAGGTTAAAGAAGATTGCCAGCCCCCTTTTTGGGCCGGGCTAAAATTCTTTAATGTATATGGGCCAAATGAATACCACAAAGGAAGAATGGCCAGCGTTATATTTCACTCGTTCAACCAGATCAAAAAGAACGGGAATGTAAAACTCTTTAAATCGCATAAAGCCGGTTTTAAAGATGGCGAGCAATTAAGAGACTTTATTTATGTAATGGATGTCATAAAAATATGTTATTGGTTTATGGAAACATATATAACGGCAGACAATCCCCAAACCATTAATGGTATTTACAATGTAGGCACCGGCAAAGCAAGAACGTTTAATGCACTTATAGAGGCCACTTTCGGAGCTATTAAAACGCCTTCAGCAGTTGTTTATATTGATATGCCGGAAGATATCAGGAATACCTACCAATATTTTACCGAGGCTGAAATGCATAAGATTCAAAAGGCTGGCTATACTCATCCAATCACTTCCTTAGAAGAAGGCGTTACAGATTACGTGAAAAATTATTTGTCAAAAAATATATATTATTAGTCTCTGAACCTTTCAGGTTAAAGTTTTCTTAGTACTGGCTTAGAAGTATAAAATAAGCAGGTATTACAATAATTTTACTTAAATAACCTGCTTCCTATGTTCAAAAATTTACAGCCGCACTATAGCCGCCTATTTTTTGCATGTTTTTTTTTAATATCTCTTCAAAGTTTTTCACAATACAAAAGCTTTGAGCTTGCAGCCAATGGTGATACGCTTAATGCTGTAGATAAGAATAATCTTAAACAGGGTAAATGGATAATATCTATCCCTGAGTTGCGTGGAGAAGAAGGTTACGAAGAAGAAGGCGTAATGAAAAATGATAAAAAAACAGGAACCTGGCGAAAATATAGTTTGAATAGCGACCTGCTTGCCATTGAAAATTATAGCTATGGCGGTAAAGATGGTTTGCAGCAATATTTTTCAAAATTTGGTGAGTTGTTGAGAGAAGAAAACTGGCGTGCCTATAATCCCGATGCGCCTTATGATACCATACCTGTTTATGGAACTGGCAATAATGAGATTATCAGCTACAAAATTGTAAAAGCAGAACAATACAGCGTAAAGCATGGCGAATGGACCTTTTATGACCCCGCTACCGGGCGCATAATTAAAACCGAAACTTACGATAGAAACCATTTACAACATGACCCACCAAAGGCTGATGTTGCTACTGGTGATACTAAGAAAAAAGTTAAACCTCAGGAAGTGTTAGATTATGAAAAAAAGAACAGTGGTAAAAAAAAGGTAAAGCTTAGGGATGGTTCTACATCGAATTAGCCAAATAAAAAAGACTGACCCTTAGGAAGGCCAGTCTTATGCAAACTGTAAGGAAGAAAATTATTTCATGACCGTTAATCTTATGGATGTTATAGTGCCACTTTCTTTTCCAGTTACAGTAATTATATAACCGCCTTTCTGCAGGCTGTATAAATCAACGGAATTACTATTATTAAGAGTGACAAATTTTACAGTCCTTCCTGCGTTATCAACAATATTAACCTGGCTTGGTTCTATTAAATCCGTTATAGATATTTTAGCATTGCCGGTGCTTGGGTTTGGAAATACAATAAAACCTGGTGCTGCACTGTTGCCTTTTATTGATTTAACAGGAGAGTATTCATAAGTGCCATCTTTGTCAATCATTTTTATCCTGTAAAAACTCACACCGCTTGTAGCCTTTGAGTTATCTGAAAATGCATAATTGCGTTGAATGGTACTATTGCCATAAGCTTTAACTTCCCCAATCTTTTGATAGGTGCCGCCTATAGATTTTTCAATTTCAAAAGCACTTACGTTAATTTCCTGTTCCGTATTCCATTTCAGATTTACGCTGCTTATTTTTCTTTCTGCAGAAAATAATCCCAGTTGCACTGGCAGCGACGAGGCTTCAACATTTGTATATACCGCCGGGCACCTGGCGCCATTACTGCCACAAGTACCCATAGCGAAAATAAAAGAATAGGTATATACGCCATTTACAATAGGCAGTGCCGGTGTTGATACAGTGAAATAATGATTGTTGGTAACATGCACATTCAGGCAGCCTTCCATAATTACATTACCATCATTATAAATGGTATACAAAATTCTTTTTTGTCCATCAGCATCACCGGTAATTTGAAGTTTAGTTTTGTTGCCGGTGGTAACAAAAGCAGTTGTAACATCCCTGGCACAATCCTGCGAAAGAGCAATTGAAGAAATAATCGCAAATGCAAATACAAGTAAAAAATTTTTCATGTTAGTTTTTTTGTGGTAAGTAATAACCCTTTCAGGTAATGAATGGTACTTCCAGGAAAGGAGCGGGGTATTTGCGAGGATGTGGTATAACTATTTATTTGCTGCCGCCAATAGTAGGTTCAAATAAAGAAAATCAATAGAGATAAGAAGGAATTACAAAAGATTGGTATGTATAAAATTTATTACAGAAAGACCGGAGTAACAATAATAAAGACAGGATTATGCTTTAGCAGCGTTTCTACAATAAAGCTCAGGAGCAGGTTCCGGAGACGATGTAAGTATGTAAGCTAAATGAAATTCAAAGGAAGAGTGGAACAGTTGATTGTGGCATAAAAATAAAGTTCGTGATTTGAATATGCAAGCATTTATTGATTTTTATTTAAGAATAAGAAGTTGCAGGCAATAAAAAAACCGCCTCTGTTAAAAGGCGGTTGCTATTAATTGAAAGATGAAATCTTTTATTTTAAAACACTTAGTTGTCTAACTGTTGTTCCACCTGTTTCTTTACCAACCAAGCGAATGATGTAGTTACCTTTTTGCAGGTTGTTCAATTTAACTTCGTTACTGTTGGTTAAAGACATTGATTTTACTAAACGGCCGCTGTGGTCCATAACAGTTAATGTTACCGGCTCATACAGGTCAGTAATTTGAATGGTTGCAGTTGCAGTTGTAGGATTAGGAAATACTTTAAATTCAGGCGCAGAAGTAGATCCTCTTACTGTCTTGGGTTTTGAGTATTCATAAGTTCCATCTATATCAATCATTTTAATCATATAAATACTAACGCCGGTATAGCGATTGTTTCTATCTACAAATGAGTAATTACTTAAAGAGTTGCTGTTTCCTTTTGCATCAAGTGTAGCAATTTTTTCAAAACCCTTATTACCTATGTATCTTAACACTTCGAACTTACTGGAGTTGATTTCCTGTTCAGTTTCCCAATGAAGTTCAACACCAGCAGTCCTTCTTTGAATGCCAAACCTTCCAAGAATTACCGGCAAAGGCCCTCCCTCGGCATCTAATTTAATGGTATCGCATTCAGCGTTCATACTTCCACAAGCTCCTTCAGAATAAACAAGGTATACCGTGTAGGCGCCACTACAGTCAGCAACACTTACACTAGAAACACCGGATTGACCGTTCAGGCCCTGTATTTCTGCACAACCCTGGCTGATTTGCGTGCCATTACAAAACACCTGGTATTTAGCATTTTCCAAAACCTGGTTATCTGAAATTATAAAAAGTGTGCTGCCTCCGGGAGCGAACTCACCATTAATATCAGCAAATACCACATCAACATTTGCCGGGCAGGTTTGAGAAAAACCTGCAACGGACATTAGTAAGAACCCAATAAGTAGTGTAAAATTTTTCATTTCTAAAATTTTTTCAAGTGAAAAGAATGTTTGTTTTATAAATTAATACAGAGGGAAGATCATAGAAATGAAGTCGGCAGTTGAATAGGATATTACAATTTACTATTGATTATTTAAGAATTCATCAAAAGTAAAAATGGATCAAAAAACCTTATGTGATACAAGGAGGCTACGGTGATTCAAAGGATTAGAACAGGGATAGAAAAACAAACATAGAAAAATTTTTATTAAATAAGCACAAATAACCCAAAGTTTGTTTCCACAACTACAAGATATATCTCTGTTTCGATAGTAAGTAAGTAGTTTCCCTATTTTTATTCCTGGCATTTAGGCAACTATTTTATTTTTTTTGCATAGGGTTGCCTCCGGAACTTTGTCCACGGGATGTTTGCTTTGCTTTATACAATTGAAACTTTGTTGGCAGCTCTTTTACCGGCCATAAATTATTGGCTTCATTTATATCAGCAGTTTCCTTCATTGGGTCAATGAGAATACTTTTCACCTCCATATTTTTTACAAATACTCTGGAGACATTATTTTCATTTTTACGCCACATCTGGGCAGCAATTCGCTCTATTTCTTTCGTACCATCGGTATAGGTCCATTCAATAATAACAGGCATTACCAAGCCGCCTTTATTGCTGAAATTTAGCTGGTAAACAAATTTGTTTTTGGCAAGTTCTGTTTTTTCGGCTTTGCTTAAAGTATCCTCGTATTGTATAGTTTTTACATCATAGAAAAAGGTATCCACATCTACTTTACCCCTGGCATAATTATAATAAAAGTCGCGGAGGCTTGTATCGGCATCTACAGCAAACACAATGTTTTTGTCTTCCCGGTTTCTTATTTTGGAGATGTCTTCAAAAGTATTTAGCAGTGGTTTGGCAGGTTGCTGTTTTTTTATGGTTTCTTTTCTTTCAGCATTACTATCAAGATCAGGGATAAATACCTGCACAGAATCCAGTGAAATATCGCAAGGTTCAATGCCATAAAACCAGCCACGCCAAAACCAATCTAAATCTTCTGCGCTGGCATCTTCCATTGTTCTGAAAAGATCTGCAGGCGTTGGATGTTTAAAAGCCCATCGCCTGACATATTCCTTAAAGGAATAATCAAATAATTTTCGCCCTATTATAGTTTCTCTTAAAATATTTAATGCTGTTGCCGGCTTACTGTAAGCATTATAACCAAACTGGATAATGTTTTCGCTGTTGGTCATTATAGGTTCCAATTGGTCTTTCGGCATTTTCATATAGTCAACAATTTTAAACGCCGGGCCTCTGCCAACCGGATATTTATTGTCCCATAAATCTTCAGCCAGGTATTGACAGAAAGTATTCAGGCCTTCATCCATCCACGTCCATTGGCGCTCATCGCTGTTTACAATCATCGGAAAAAAATTATGACCAACTTCATGAATAACCACACCAAGCATCCCATACTTTGTAGCCTCGCTATAAGTGCCATCTTTCTCTGTGCGGCCATAATTAAAACATATCATAGGATACTCCATACCATTTGCAGCCTCTACACTTTGTGCTACCGGGTAAGGATACGGAATAGTAAATTTTGAGTAGGTTTTTACGGTATGTGCTACGGCTTTGGTTGAATATTTTCGATATAAAGAGTAAGCTTCTTTGCCGTAATAGCTCATGCACATAATTTTTTTGCCTTCAACGGTTATTGGCATGGCATCCCAAACAAACTTCCGGGAAGAGCCCCAGGCAAAATCCCGTACCATATTTGCCTTAAAGATCCATGTTTTAGTTTGGGTTGATTTTACTGATTCTTTTTTTGTTGCTTCATTAAGCGTTACAATTTCCAGCGGTTCTTTGGTAGATTGAGCTGTTTGCCAACGTTTATATTCTGTCGCACCCAACACCTCCTGATAGTTTTGGCATTCACCTGTTGCCCCAATAACATGATCAGCGGGCACAGTCATTTGTACTTTGAAATTTCCAAAGGTTAAAGCAAATTCTCCGCTGCCGGCAAACTGGTGATTTTGCCAACCCTGGAAATCACTATAAACACACAGCCTGGGGTACCACTGCGTCATGGTAAAAATAACATTGCCATCACTAGGAAAATATTCATAGCCGCCACGTCCGCCCAATTTCATTCTATCAGGAATGTTATAGTACCAGTCAACCTTAAACACAAATTTTTGGCCCGGCTTTAAAACAATTGGCAGTTCAATACGCATCATGGTTTTGTTGATGGTATATGACAGTAACTTGCCCGCAGCATCGGTGAGCTTGGTAATAATATCTCCGTAAATTTTATCCTTTTTTGAAGATAGGTTTTTGAAAGCAGCATCTGAAAGCACTTTTTCCATGCGGTTGCCCGATTGATAACCTGAGTTATTACTATCGCTGTGCTCATTTTCATCCAATTGCAGCCATAGATAAGATAAAATATCAGGCGAATTATTATAGTAGGTTACCGTTGCTTTACCGGTGAGTTTTAGATTGGGTTCATCCAACTGGCAAACAATATCATAATCACAACGCTGCTGCCAATATTTAGGACCCGGAGCTCCGCTTGCTGTTCTGTATTCATTTGGGGTAGGCAATATGGTACCAAGTTGTTCAAACCTGTTGCCGTGGTTAGATGTTGGATTGTTTTTAATGTCCTGAGCAGTAACATAAAAAAAAGTAAAAAGGCAAATAAGGCCTGATAAAAAATGTGGCTTCATCCAAGAGGTTTTATAAAATTGATTAGCAAAAATGTTATTATCGAAATGGTTTAAAAAATACCCGGCAATTTTGTGTTTTGATTTAAACTTTATCGAATGAGAAAAACAGTATTACTGGTATTTTATATTTTTTGTTTTCACTCAACATGGGCGTTGCAAATATCGGAATCTCATTTAAAGAAAAATCACCCGTTTTTTGTAACCGTTACTGATATGGTTTTTGATTCCACGGCTTCACAACTGCAGGTAAGTTGTAAAATTTTTACTGATGATTTTGAAAAAACTCTACGTAAAACCTATTCAAACAAAATTGATCTTTTAGACACAGCTCTTACAAGTAAAATGGATTCAATTGTTACCGGGTATCTTGAAAAACACCTTCATGTAAAAATTAATGGGCAGGCATTATTGCTTAAATATGTAGGCTGCGAGCAGGAGGATGATGCAACTATTTGTTACTTAGAAATTGATAGCTTAAGCCGTCCGGAAAAGGTGGAAGTATTTGATGATCTCTTATATGAATATAAACCACAGCAGACCAACCTTGTGCATGTAACCGTTGGTGGGGTGAGAAAAAGTGTGCGTTTAAATAACCCCGAAGCGAAAGCTACTTTTAATTTTTGAGCATTACATTTCTTCCAACTCTTCTTTTATTTCATCAGATATTTTTACAAGGATCTTATCTATCCTGTGGCCGTCCATATCTATAATTTCAAAGCTGAAGCCTTTCCAGGTAAAGGTTTCGCCCGTTTGAGGAATATGTTTTAGTTCATGCAAAATAAAACCTGCCAGCGTATCAAAATCATACTCATCAATATTTACCAGGTCAGTTTGCCCAAACCGCATTAAGAAATTATAAAACTGGATTTGCGCATCAACCAAATAAGTTCCGTCTTGTCTTTCCACAATACTATAATCATCATCTTCTACTTCAGGAATATCGCCCACAATAGCCGTAAGAATATCTTTAATGGTTACCATACCATTTAACGTTCCATATTCATCAACAATAAAGGCATAGTGAATTTTAGTTTGTTTAAATTTTTCAAGCAATTGGTAAGCTGAGTTGTTTTGCGGAACGATCAATGCTTTTTTTACAAAATTGCTAAGCGGCGCATTAGGTTGTAAAAACAGGTCTTTCAAATATATTACCCCAAGAATATTATCAATTTCTCCATCGCAAACGGGATAAACTGAATGCAAATAATTGCCGATCTTATTTTTTATCAGGTCGCTGTTATCTTTTACATCCAGCCAAACAATATCAGTGCGGTGCGTCATTAATGAGGTAATATTTCTATCACCAAGATGGATCACCCTTTCAATAATTTCTTTTTCTTCTTCTTCAATAGCGCCCTGTTCACTGCCTTCGTTTATAATGGCTTTAATTTCTTCTTCCGTTACCTGGTTATCGGTTGATGGTTTTATATTAAATAATTTGAAGATCAGGTTTGTAATAATGTTAAGCAGCCAAACTACCGGGTAAGTTATGCGGCTAAGCAACCGCATTGGTTTTGCAACCAATCTGGCTATACGTTCCGGTTTAAGAATACTGATGCGTTTAGGTAACAGCTCACCTATAATTATAGATAAAAATGTTATGATCATTACTACTATAACTGTAGCCGCAGTTTCTGCATAGCGGCTTAGCCAGCTAATTTTTTCAAGGCCGGGTATAAGGTATTTGCTGAGGTTTTCAACAAAAACACCCGTTAATATTGAGATTAGGGTAATAAAAATTTGTGCTGTGGATAAAAAAACTTCTGGCTTTTCCTGCAGCTTAAGTGCAATTTTTGCATTAGTATCTCCTTTGCCTGCTTTGGTTTCTAAACGGGAACGCTTGGCAGATATTAAAGCCAGCTCACTCATTACCACAAGCCCGTTTCCAACAATCAGGCACAATAAAATTAAAACTTCTATCATACTGTATTTTGCAGGCCTGAAGTATACAAGCCAATTTTCTTAATAAACACCTTTCCTGTAACATAACCAATTAACGATCCCACAATTGCGCCTCCAATCACATCAAGCGGATAATGAATACCTACATATACCTGCGTATAAGAAATCACAAACCCCCATACAAAAAGCAGGCCCCACCATTTTGACACATCTTTTTTGAAAGTAGTGTAAATAAACATAGCTACGGCAAAATGGTTTGCCGCATGAGAAGAGGTGAAGCTCGAATTCCCCGGGCAATAGTTAACTATTAACCGTAGCGTATCAGCCAATTCAGGATTCTGGCAAGGCCTTAGCCTGAGTACCGTCCCTTTAATAAGCCTGCTGCTCATCAAATCAGTTATTGATGCCGTTACAATAAAAAATAAAACCCATAGCCAGCCACGCTTTTTAAAATTTAAAGGTGCAAACACCAATAAAAAAAAATAGAGCGGTATCCAAAAATAGGATTGGCGGAGAAAAGGTAAAAAGGCATCAAAAAAAGAATTATGCCATACCCCGTTTATCTTAGTAAACAGCCAATGATCTATAGTAGTAACAGTTTTCAGCACAGTTAATGCATTAGATGTATTAAGCGTTGCCTGATTTTTTTGCTATCATGATCAGTCTTGGGGATTTTTTGACATCATACTGGCTAAAAGCATAGTTGCCAAACACTTCCTGTATTTGAAGGCCCTGGTAAGCAAACATATCCGTAAAGTCGCCCAGGTTGAATTTATTTACCTTTTCAATATGCTCTAATGGCTCATCAAGGGCGTCATCCTCAATAATTATTTTTTTGAAAAAAAAGTCCTCATCAAACCACTTGGTTATATAATAATTCACGTCTTCAACTTCTATTTCGCTTTTATGTACAAGATGATCTTCTGCATAATGTACATTTAAATAGTCCAGCACTAATATGCCGCCGGGTTTTAATGATTGGCTGATTGTTCTTATGCTGTTATCATGCTCACGTCTCGTTTTAAAATAGCCAAAACTTGTAAAAAAATTGAAGGCATAATCAAAATAATTAATCCAAAACGGCAACCGCATGTCGTGTAAAAAGAATTGAAGATGGTCAGTTTCAAACTCCTTCGCTGTGCGGATACTATCCTCGGCCAGGTCTATTCCGGTTACCTCAAAACCTTTCGAGGCGAGTTGAACAGAATGCCTTCCCCTGCCACAGGCAACATCCAGCATCCTGGCGCCTTCAACTGGCTGCAGGTAATCAATTAATTTATTAATAAAGTTGGCAGCTTCAGCTATATCCCGGTCAAAATATAATGCATGATAGTATGGTGAATTAAACCAGTTTTCAAACCAGGCCTTAGTTGACATTGATGATAAACTTTTTTGCAAATGTAAATGGTAATTAATAATCCCTCTGTTTACCATGTGCCCGCACGTTTTATTTAATAATATCATTGTCTCTGTTTTATTTAACCACATAGGTTTGCAACCTTAAAACTCTTGGCCTATTTTTAATTACATTTGCAACCTTAAAACACAGGAAAAGTGTCATTGATCAAAAGTATTTCTGGTATCCGGGGCACCATTGGTGGCAAGCCGGGCGAAAATCTCTCACCGCTTGATATTGTAAAATTTACGGCAGCTTTTGGCAGCAGGCTTTTATTACAGAATATTTCTAAAAAAATTGTTATTGGCCGTGATGCAAGGCTGAGTGGCGAATTGGTAAGTAATCTTTCTGCCAATACTTTAATTGCCCTGGGTTTTGACGTGATAGATCTGGGATTAACGACTACGCCAACGGTTGAAATTGCAGTTAAAATGGAGCGTGCCGCCGGTGGTATAATTTTTACGGCCAGCCATAACCCAAAGGAGTGGAATGCTTTAAAACTTTTAAATGCTGAAGGTGAATTTATTGATGCGGAGGAAGGGGCTGCCATTTTAAAGCTTGCCGATAATGAGGATTTTAATTTTGCTTCTATAGAAAAGCTTGGTTCTTACATTACTGACGATTCTTACATGCACGAGCATATTGAAAGCATCGTAAATTATGATCTTGTAGATGCGGAAGCTATTAAAAATGCAAAGTTTTCTATCGTTGTTGATGGTGTAAATAGCAGTGGCTCTTTATATGTAAAATCTTTACTAAAAGCTTTAGGCGTAAAGGATATTGTTGTTATTAATGAAGAGATGAATGGCAGGTTTGCGCATAACCCCGAGCCTTTACCGGAACATTTAACGGCTTTAAGTACTGAAGTAAAGAAACATAAAGCCAGCCTCGGTATTGCCGTAGATCCTGATGTTGACCGGTTGTGCTTTGTATGTGAAGATGGTACCATGTTTGGCGAAGAGTATACCTTAGTTGCTGTAGCAGATTATGTGTTAAGCAAAAGGCCAGGCAACACAGTAAGTAATTTATCTTCTACAAAGGCCTTAAAAGATATTACCTCAAAATATGGCGGAACCTATTATCCTTCTGCTGTAGGTGAAGTAAATGTGGTTAAAAAAATGAAGGAAGTGAATGCGGTTATAGGTGGTGAAGGTAATGGCGGCATCATCGTGCCTGATTTTCATTATGGCAGAGATGCTCTCATCGGTATTGCCTTGTTTTTAACGCACCTCGCTTATTCAGAGAAAAGCATTAGGCAGTTAAGAAAAACTTATCCCGATTATTTTATTTCAAAAAATAAAATGGTGCTTAACAATGGCGTAAATGTGCAGGATGTGTTTAAGAAAATAGAAGAGAAGTATAAGAAGAATCCCATAAATACTGTAGATGGTTTAAAAATAGAATTTGACAATGATTGGGTTCATTTGCGAACCAGTAATACCGAGCCGATCATTAGAATATACTCAGAAAGTAATTTTGAAACTACGGCTCAAAACATTGCCAGGAAACTGATGAAGGATATCAGCGAGGTGATGTAGCAGATGTATTACACTAATTAAAGCGAATTACACGAAGTATTTATTACAAAGTAATTTGTTTATATGATTTAATTTTAAAATCATTAATTCGTATAACCTGTCTGCCGTTAGGTATATTCGATAAAATTTGTGTTCTAAATTCCCCTTTATTTTGCAAAGAATTTATTTAGATAATGCGGCAACAACGTCACTCGACCCGGAAGTGCTGGAAGCTATGATGCCATATCTTACCGAAAAGTTTGGTAATCCATCTTCAATATATTCTTATGGCCGGGAAACAAGAATGGCCATAGAACTTGCCCGCAAGTCTGTAGCAAAAATTTTAAATGCGCACCCAGCTGAAATTTTTTTTACAAGTGGCGGTACTGAAAGCAGCAACACTGCCATACATGGTGCAGCACACGATCTTGGCTGCAGGCATATCATTACATCGCCCGTTGAACACCATGCAACGCTGCATACTGTTGAGCAAATTGCCCGTAATAATAATCTTGAATTAAGCTATGTAAAATTGCTTCCGAATGGTCATATTGATCTTATTAGTCTTGAACGTATTTTACAATCCTGTAAAGAGAAGTGTTTGGTTACACTAATGCATGCCAATAACGAAATAGGTAATATTTTAGATATCCGTGTGGTTGGTAATCTGTGTAAAAAATACAACGCTATTTTTCATTCCGATACCGTACAAACTGTTGGGCACTATCACTTCGATTTGCGAAATACGCCTGTCCATTTTATAACAGGTGCGGCTCATAAATTTCATGGTCCAAAAGGCGTTGGTATTTTATATATTAATGAAAACGTAAAGATCAAATCTTTTATCAATGGCGGCGGCCAGGAAAGAAATATGCGTGCCGGCACAGAAAATTTATATGGCATTATTGGGTTTGCAAAAGCGCTTGAACTCGCAACAAAAAATAGTGCTGATGATAGAAAGTTGATCAGTGAATTAAAAACGTATATGCTCGGCAAATTAAAAGCTGATATTCCGGCTGTGTTGTTTAATGGTGATGTTGAAGGCGAAAGTTTATATACTGTTTTAAGTGCCAGTTTTCCTAAGTCAGAAAAATCTGAAATGCTGTTGTTCAACTTAGATATTCATAATATATGCGCCAGTGGCGGAAGTGCCTGTACGTCCGGTGCCGATATGGGTAGTCATGTAATAAGAGCAATCAATAGTAACCCCAACCAGGTTACTGTACGTTTTTCTTTTAGCAAACATAATACCACGCAGGAAATTGATGAGGTAGTGAACAAGCTAAAAGAGCTTATGTAATTGTTTTACTCAACATAGCTGAGTTTATTAATAAGCGCTTTGGGAAGTTTGGGTAATTTTTTTCTTTCGATCAAAAATGTTGAAAGCCCTTCAAGGTCTTTAAATACAAAGTGATTTTCCAAAGCACCCTGTAAATAACCGGCACCGCTTGTATTACCCGTACCATGCCGCATACCAATCATTCGCCTTACCATAACTATATGGTTATGCCGCCAGCCCGCCATTAGGTGATCAATTTCAATAAGGCTATCTAATATTTGGTAAGAGGTTTGAAACACCGGGAAATCGCGGTACAGCATGATGAAAAGTGCAGACTGTAATGCGGTTGCAGAAAACGCTGTCTTCTCTAAATCATTTCTTTCAGCACTTTCGTTGTTTAATAACTTATCAAAGTATAGCAGCTTATCCGCTTCAACTTCATTTAAAGCCTCTCCGTATAATTTTCTGTAAGTCTTCCAAAATGGATGCAGCTTCTCTAAGTTGCTATCAACTGTTTTAAAATCTTTCCAGTAAGCGTTATCAAAAAATGGCATACGCTCCAGCCAGGTATTCAATAACTCAAGCAGTGATTTTTCCGGTTCAGTTTTTTGCAGGTAAGCCAGGTCAGTTGCTGTTAATCCACCATCACCAGTTCTTGCATAATATTCTTTTTTAAACCGGTCGTTCATTTTTAAACCCAGCTTACTCTCAACAATCCTGAATTGCATGCTCTGAAAACCTGAAGATGGCGCCAGCAAATGCCGGAATTCAAGAAAATCCAGCGGTGTCATTGTTTCTATTAAACTTACCTGTTGATTTAATAATTCGAGAATTTGTATGACTCTTTTGAGCCGGTGTCTTACCAGGTTGAGATCTTCAGAGTTATCGTCAATCTTTTCTTTACTAAATACATTCAATACATAATCCAGTTCAAAAATGATTTGTTTAAACCATAGCTCGTAAGCCTGGTGAACTATGATGAACAGCATTTCATCATGCGCAAGCGTGTTGCCAGCTTTAACACTTTCAGGCTGCTGTGCACTTAGCAATTGGTCAAGCTTAAGGTAGTCGCTGTAATACATTTTCTTCTCAGCCATAATATTTAATTGGGTTCAAAGCTAAAATGTTACAGGGCCTTTATTATGATTATTTTTAAACATTAAATGTCTCTAATGAAATACAATAAGCAGGTTACTTTTTTTATCATAGTTTTTGTATGTGTTGTAAAAACTTATAGCCAGGTACCACATCCGCAGTGGAGCCTGCAAAGCAATATTTATGAAGTGAATGTTCGCCAATATTCACCTGAAGGGAACTTTAAAGGTTTTGAAAAACATTTGTCAAGGTTAAAACAAATGGGTGTGGATATACTATGGTTTATGCCAATTACACCAATTGGCTTAAAGGGAAGAAAGATGACTGAAAGCGAGTTGGGTAGTTATTATTCAGTGAAAGATTATAAAGCTGTTAACCCCGAATTTGGCAACATGCAGGACTGGAAAAATCTTGTAGACAAAGCACATGCTATGGGTTTTAAAGTTATAACAGATTGGGTGGCCAATCACACCTCTGCAGATAATGGTTGGCTGCAAAGGCATCCCGATTTTTTTATGCAGGACAGTACAGGCACTGCTATTCCGCCAAACCCGGACTGGACCGATACGAGGGAACTTAATTTTGATAATATGGAAATGCAGGACAGTATGATTGAAGCTATGAGGTTCTGGCTGGTTAATTCCAATATAGATGGATTTAGGTGTGATGTTGCGGGAGAAGTGCCAACAGCTTTCTGGAAAAAATGCATTCCCGAATTAAAGGCGGTAAAAAATGTTTTTATGCTGGCAGAAGGAGATAAGCCTGACCTTAATGAGGCCGGCTTTGATGAAACATATACCTGGAGTGTAATGGTTGCCATGAAAGATTTTTATGATAAGAAATTAAGCCTGGCAGGTTTTGATTCTGTCCTAAATCATAACATCGAAATATTTCCGAAAGAAGCCCAGCGCCTGTTCTTTACAGCTAATCATGATGAGAATAGCTGGAACGGTACCGAGTATGAAAAGTATGGTGAGGCTGCCATGCCTTTTGCGGTGCTCACCCAAACCTTTTACCAATCTGTGCCGCTTATCTATAGCGGACAGGAAGAACCGGTGAAAAAGCGTCTTAAGTTCTTTGTGCATGATCCGATAGAATGGAAGAATTATACTTTAGCTTCTTTTTATAAAACATTATTGAACCTGCGAAAAAGCACACCGGCCTTAGCTTCTGGTGCCTCATACAAAAAAATAATTACCGCAAACGACCATGCCATTTTTGCTTATGTAAGAGAGAAAGAAGGTAGTAAAGTTACAGTGGTGCTTAATCTTTCTGACCAGCCACAAAATTTTACTATCAGGCAAAATGAAATATATGGCAAGGCGAAGAATGTATTTTCAGCAAAGTCAGAGACGCTTGGCAGCACAACTGTTTATAGTATGAAGCCGTGGGATTATTTGGTTTATAAATATTGATTTTCATCAATTCAAATGAAGGATCATTTAATTATCAGTATACTCAAAATATCAACATCAATGCAAAATCTTTAAATTTGAATATAACTTTTAACAGCATGAAAAGGAAAATTATTATTGAGCGAACCCTGAAAGTAATTAATCAACTTCCGGAAGATAAGGCAGAAGAAATTTCAAACTTTGCAGACTTTGTTTTTAAGCGCTATGAAGCACATGAATTGATAAACGGAATTCAAAATATAATTTGTACCAGTAAAAGTTTTGACTTTTTAAATAACGAAGAAGATGTGTATTCAATAGTCGACTTAAAGGAAATTTATAATGGCTAAAGGCGATATTGTACTTATTACATTTCCATTCACTGACCTGAGTGC
Source organism: Chitinophagaceae bacterium (assembly GCA_031365305.1). Lineage (GTDB taxonomy): Bacteria > Bacteroidota > Bacteroidia > Chitinophagales > Chitinophagaceae > Ginsengibacter. The sequence continues at coordinate 17,113 of JANLXV010000011.1, read as the reverse complement.
CGACAAATTGAGACCGGCGGTAGTACTTGCAGAGACAGTTATAGATCTCACGGTTTGTTTTATCACTACCCAGTTTCAAATGCAGGAGCAGACGGACAAATTTTACCAACTTTATTTAACGGCCTTAAAAAACAATCCTTAATCAGGATAAGTAAAATTGCAACGTTAGATAAAGATTATCGAAAGGTCTTTTGGGAAAGCTGACCACTACGGAACTTATGGACTTGGACGATAAATTAAAAATAATACTCCAACTGAAATAAACGGTCTGTAAGTAATACTCTAAAAATTTTTCTATCCGCACACGGCCTGGCTTAATTACCCTACTTCACTTTCTCCTTAATTTCCTGCAATTTTAAAAGTGCTTCCACCGGTGTAAGCCTGTTGATGTCAACAGCATTTAATGTTGCCCTGATATCCTCAAATGCCTGTGAATGCGCATCAAAAATGCTGAGTTGAAGCTGTGGCGTTGATAACTTTTTTACAGCAGAACCTATTTTTGATCCTGAACTTTCAGGGGAATCATCATCAACATTTTTTGCTTCAAGATGTTTTAAAATCTCATTGGCCCTGGCAATTAACGACGGTGGCATGCCGGCCATTTTTGCCACATGAATACCAAAGCTGTGAACGCTTCCGCCCGGCACTAATTTTCGCAGGAAAATTATTTTATTTCCAACTTCTTTGTTTGAGACATGATAGTTTTTTACACGACTTAATTTATTCTCCAACTCATTCAACTCATGATAGTGTGTGGCAAATAATGTTTTTGGCGACGCAGGTGATTTATGTAAATATTCAACAATACTCCAGGCGATGGAAATGCCATCATAAGTGGATGTGCCGCGGCCTATTTCATCAAGCAAAACAAGGCTGCGGTTAGTGATATTATTAATGATGCTTGCCGTTTCATTCATCTCCACCATAAAAGTGCTTTCGCCACTGCTCATATTATCGCTGGCGCCAACTCTTGTAAAAATTTTATCAGTCAAGGGAATTTTTGCTTCTTCAGCGGGCACAAAACTGCCGATGTGCGCCATAATAGTAATGAGCGCTGTCTGCCTTAATATGGCGCTCTTTCCACTCATGTTTGGGCCGGTAAGAATGATGATCTGCTCTGTGGATGGATCAAGAAAAATATCATTAGCGATGTAGGGTTCGCCTGCAGGAAGATGTCGTTCGATAACAGGATGACGGCTGGCTTTTAGCGATAATTCATTACCATTATGTAGCAAAGGCCTTTTATATTTATACTGCAGGGCGTTGTTTGCAAAACAAGCTATACAATCCAGCGTAGCCATTACGGAAGCATTCACCTGCATCGGCGAAATATAGTCCTGTAATTCTGTAACGAGCCTATCAAAAATATCAACTTCAATCTGCAAAATTTTATCTTCAGCGCCGGTGATCTTTTCCTCAAACTCTTTTAATTCCGGCGTAATATATCTTTCGCCATTTACCAATGTTTGCTTACGCATCCAATGTGCCGGCACCCTGGCTTTATGTGCATTGGTTACTTCAAGATAGTATCCAAAAACATTATTGAAACCTATTTTGAGAGAGGTAATACCGGTAATTTCACATTCTCTTTGCTGCAGCTTTAGTAGGTGGTCTTTTGCATTTTTAGAAATTGCTTTTAGCTCATCAAGTTCTGTTGAAACGCCTTTATTTATAGCGCCGCCTTTATTTATCGCAACAGGGGGCGTATCATGAATTTCAGCAATGATCTTTTCATAAATGTATTTGCAGGGGTTAAGCGAATCGCCAATCCTTTTTAAATACTCATTCTCATGTGTAACACACATCTCTTTAATAGCCGCTACATGCGCCAGGCCTTTAGCTAAATGTTGCACTTCCCTGGGATTAACTCTTTTTGATGGGATCTTACTCACCAGTCGTTCAACGTCACCGGTCTGCTTAATATACTGAACAAGCTTAGTCCTGCTATCCACATCTTTAATAAGAGATTCAACCAGGCCGGAGCGTTCTTCAATTTTATTAATATCTGTCAGCGGCAAAAGTATCCAGCGCTTAAGTTGTCTTGCACCCATTGGCGATACCGTGTTATCCAGCACTTTTAAAAGTGTGACATCTTTTTCCCCATAGCTCAGCAATTCCAGGTTGCGTATGGTAAACCTGTCCATCCATAAATGATCATCTTTATCTATCCGCTGCAGGGCGGTAATATGCTGCAGGTTGGGATGCTCAGTGTCTTTTAGATAATGCAAAATGGCGCCGGCGGCTACAACACCTTCTTTAAAATTCTCAACACCAAAACCTTTCAGGCTTTGTGTATCAAAATGTTTCAGCAAACTTTCCTTTGCATAAGTTTCACCAAAAATCCATTCATCAAGATTATAAGTAAAATATTTACTGCCGAAGATGGCTTTAAAAAGCTTTTGCTGGTTCCGTTGAAATATGACTTCTGCAGGGCTGAAGCTTTGTAATAATTTCTCGCCATATTCCTTATCACCTTCTGCTATAAAAAATTCACCAGTTGAAATATCGAGTAAGGCAATGCCAAGCATATCATCGTTAAAATGAATAGCGCATAAAAAATTATAGCGGTTATGCTAAAGCAGTATATCATTAGTGGCAATGCCAGGTGTTACCATTTCTGTTACACCACGTTTTACAATGCCTTTAACGGTTTTCGGGTCTTCAAGCTGATCGCAAATGGCCACGCGGTAACCAGCCTTTACAAGTTTGTGCAGGTAAGTATCTAAGGCATGATGCGGAAACCCGGCAAGTTCCAATGATGTTGCAGAGCCGTTATTTCTTTTGGTAAGTGTAATACCTAAAACGCCACTGGCGGTAATAGCGTCACTGCCAAACGTTTCATAAAAATCACCTACTCTAAAAAGTAAAATGGCATCCGGATACCTGGCCTTAATAGCATTGTGCTGCTGCATTAAAGGCGTATCTTTTGTTTCCTGCTTCGACATATTGTAGTAAGCGGCAAAAATACTGTTTTGAGTTTTGAGGCGGAAAGATTAGCTGGACAGGTTATTTTTGTAAAATCAATGGATAATGGTACACGTAAATTGGCGATGGCAGAGCTTAACCGCAAAACCGTCACTGAGTTCAAACAATCTGAAAAGTTTCCAGTAATTGTAGTGTTGGAAAACATTAGAAGCATGCATAATGTAGGCAGTGTTTTCAGAAGTGCAGATGCTTTTTTAATTGAAGCTATTTATATCTGTGGTTATACGGCCCAGCCTCCACGTAAGGAAATAGGTAAAACTGCTTTAGGTGCCACAGATACGGTTAGCTGGCAATATTTCTCAACAACATCAGAAGCTATTGCTCACTTAAAACAGAAGAATTATAAAATATTTGCTATTGAGCAGGTGGATAACAGTATACCCCTTCAACAAGTTAAAAATTTGAACAATGCGGGACAGGCTTTTATATTTGGTAATGAAGTAAGTGGTGTGGAACAATCAACCATTTTGCAATGTGATGGCTGCATCGAAATTCCCCAGTTAGGCATGAAGCATTCTTTAAATATATCTGTTGCAGCAGGAATTGTTTTATGGGAGCTGGTTAGAACAAAAATTAACATGGTTAAAAGCAGCGGTGTTGAAAATTAAAAATTATTTATCTCTCGTAAAATTCAGTCACACCATTTTTGCAATGCCCTTTGCATTGTTAGGTTTTTCATTAGGTGTAAAGTTTGATGACACAGGTTACCACAAACCATTCTGGCTGATATTTTTGCTGGTCATATTATGTATGATCTTTGCAAGAAGCGCTGCCATGGCCTTTAACCGGCTTATTGATGGAAAGTTTGATGCGCTGAACCCAAGGACTGCAGTGCGTGAAATCCCCGCAGGTATTATTTCAAAAAGCAATGCCCTGACTTTTGTCTTATTTAATTCAGCCGCCTTTTTAATTACAACCTTTTTTATAAATACCATTTGTTTTTTATTATCCCCGGTTGCATTATTTGTGATACTGCTTTACAGTTATACCAAGCGCTTCACACCACTGTGCCATTTGGTTTTAGGGGTCGGGTTAAGCCTGGCACCTATTGGCGCTTACCTGGCCGTGGCAGGGCATTTCAATATTCTTCCGGTTATGATTTCGTTTACTGTTTTATTTTGGGTAAGCGGCTTCGATATTATTTATGCTTTGCAGGATGAAGCATTTGATAAAGCGCACAGACTGCGATCAATGCCGCAATGGCTTGGCACTTCAACGGCTTTACGTGTGAGTGAATTCCTGCATTTCTTGTCTGTTGCCTGTTTAATTTATGCAGGTTTCCAGGCGCAATTTGGCTGGTTGTATTGGGTAGGTGTAATCGCCTTTGCCGGGTTTTTAATTTACCAGCATCTTCTTGTAAAGCCTGGCGATCTTCGAAAAATAAACCTGGCATTTTTTACCGCCAATGGTATAGCGTCGGTGGTATTTTGTGTATTGGTAATTATTGATCTTTTTATGGTAGATAAATAATTATGGCAAGAATAATGGCTCTCGATTACGGTTTAAAACGCACAGGCATAGCCGTTACCGATCCATTAAAAATTATTGCACAGGGCCTTACAGCAGTAGCCACCAAAGATCTTATGCCATTTCTTAAAAAATATTTTTCATCTGAAGATGTAGAGCTTTTAATAATTGGCTTACCTATCAATCTTGATGGCTCTGCAACTCATGGTACTTCGCTAGTTCAAAAATTTATACCACTTCTAAAAAAAGAATTTCCAGCACTTCTTGTAAAAACAGTTGATGAACGCTTTACCTCTAAGCTGGCTAAACAGGCCATGCTGGATATGGGCATGAAAAAGAAGGACAGGCAGGTGAAAAAAAATGTGGATGAAATATCTGCAACGATAATGCTGCAGGATTACATAAGAGGAAGTATTTAATAAAGCTTTTTATATTGCAGGCTTAATTTCGCACTCAAATTATTAGAATGATTCTGCCGATCGTAGCTTACGGTTCTCCGGTGTTAAGAAAAATAAGTAAAGACGTTACGCCTGATTATGAAGGGTTGACCCAGGTAATTGCTGATATGTGGGAGACCATGTATAACAGCAAAGGCGTAGGCCTGGCTGCGCCGCAAATTAATCGTGATATCCGGCTGTTTATTATTGACAGCATTCAAATATTGGATACACTTAATGAAGAAGAAAGAGCAGACTATCCGGGCGATAAGGGTTACAAAGGCGTTTTTCTAAATGCTGGAATAACTGCTTTAAATGGTGATGAATGGGCTTATAATGAAGGCTGCCTCAGCATTCCAAAAATAAGAGAAGATGTGTTTAGAAGCGAACAGGTTACCATAAGATATGTTGATGAATTTTTTCAGCCTCATCATAAAACATTCACTGGTATTACGGCCCGCATCATTCTGCACGAGTATGATCACATTGAGGGTAAATTATTTATTGATTACATGAAACCTTTAAAAAGAAAATTACTTAAGCGCAAGCTTGATGATATTACCAAAGGCAACATCAATGTAGATTATAAGATGACCTTCCATAAATAGCGGTTTCGTTAAAGAACCCTCTTCTTAAAAATGTTGCAATTACTAAAAACCTTTCTGCTGCTTATAGTGCCTTTTGCAGGGTATTCACAGGAATCAACTGACACTGTTATTAAAGTAGATGGTAAACTGATCACCTTATCTGAAGTAGTCATCAGCAACAAACTTAACGTGGCCGCTTTTATAGAAAGAGTTAAGAACGATACTACGTTTTACAAGGCGTTCAAAACACTGCGAATCCTTAATTACTCTGCACAAAACGATATAAGAATGCTTGATAAAAAAGGTAATATTAAAGCCTCTTTAAATAGCACTATTCAGCAGGTAAGAGAACACAATTGCCGAAGTATGATTGTATTAAAAGAAAATACAACTGGCGATATCTATGATGAAAACCATCATTTTAATTATTATACCGGGGAACTGTATGGTGGCTTATTTTTCACAAAGGATACAATTTGCGGTGAAACTAATATTGTAAAAGGCCGGGCATTTGCCACAAATGATTTGAGTGGCATGGCTAAGCACAAAGAGCAATTAAAGATATTATTTTTTAACCCGGGCAGAAAGATCGAAGGCCTGCCGTTCATCTCCAATAAAACCGCCATTTTTGATAAGAACATGGCTGATAAATATGATATGAGTATAGACATTGAAGAACATAATGGCCAGGGCTGTTATGTTTTTAAGATGAAAGCCATTAAAGGAGGTGTAGTAGTTGATGAAATGACAACCTGGTTTAACGAAAAAACTTTCGAAATAATTGCGAGAAATTATGAGCTAAGTTATGTAGCTGGCATCTACGATTTCCAGGTAAGGATGCAGGTGGAAATGACAAAGGCTGGCGAGTATCTTGTGCCAAGTGTGATCAGGTATGTTGGTAACTGGAAGGCCGTTACAAAGAAAAGAGAACGGGGCATCTTCACCGCTACCCTGTATGACTTTAAGCACCAAACTAATTGATGTCATCAACTCTTGATGAATTATATTTTCGCCATTTTTCAATCACCTGCGTTATGTCACCAGGTAATTCACTTTTAAATAATAATGCCTCACCCGATTTTGGGTGAATAAAGCCAAGCTCCTGCGCATGAAGTGCATGTCTGGGGCAAATGGCAAAACAATTATCTACAAATTGTTTATACTTTGAAAATACTGTGCCTTTTACAATCCTGTCGCCGCCGTAGGTTTCATCATTAAATAATGGGTGACCAATCTGTTGCATGTGCACCCTGATCTGGTGTGTGCGTCCCGTTTCCAGCCTGCATTCTACCAGCGTTACATAATTAAACCTTTCCAAAATTTTATAATGGGTTATCGCATTTTTGCCATAATCTCCTTCGGGGTAAGTCGTAAATAATTTCCTGAATCTTTGGTGGCGCCCAACATGTGCATCAACCGTACCTTCTTCTTCAACAAAGTTGCCCCAAACCAGGGCGACATATCTTCTGTGAACGGTGTGGTTAAAAAACTGTTTGGCAAGATGCGTCATGCTTGCACTGTTTTTTGCCATTACTAAAAGACCTGTTGTATTTTTATCAATCCTGTGAACAAGGCCGAAACGGGACAATGAGTCTTCTGTAATTGTCGGGTCTTTTTGTTTTAAATACCAGGCAACACCATTTACCAAAGTACCGCCACGATTGCCGCTGCCGGGATGTACTACAAGCCCGGCGGGTTTATTAATAATTAAAATATCATCATCTTCAAACACAATGTTTAAGGGAATATTTTCAGGAACAATGTCGGTCTCTTCCGGTAAATAATCCTGGTAAATAACGATCCTATCAAAAGCTTTTATTTTGAAATTAGGCTTTACAGTTTTTTCATTCACCAACACTTTTCCTGCAATAATAGATTGCTGAATTTTATTACGTGTTGCTCCTTCAATCCGGTTCATTAAAAACTTATCAATGCGGTAAGGCTCCTGGCCCTTATCAATTATAATTGTAAGGCGCTCATATAATTCTTCACCTTCATGCAAATCTTCTTCAACCATAACTTCAGCCATCATCAAAAATAAAAATTAGCCGGCAATAACCGTTTTCAGAATAATTTTGCAGATTATTTTTAACTGATGCAAAAGGTTTTTTATAAAGATTTAGGTAGGATTGATTATAAATCTGCCTGGGATTACCAGGAAGAGCTTGTTAAACAGAATACCGGAATTAAGGCCGCAGCAAGACAAAAAAATCAAGCCTCTTCTGAAACGATTTCATCTGATGTTGTTCTTGATCTTGAGACGACGCATCACCTTTTATTTTGCGAACATCCGCCTGTTTATACGCTGGGCAAAAGTGGAAAAATGAGCAATGTGCTGTTGAGCGAACGGCAAATGAATGACCAGGACATTGAATTTTTCAAGACGAATCGTGGCGGTGATATTACTTTTCATGGCTTAGAACAAATTGTTGGTTACCCCATATTAGACCTCGAAAAATTTTATACTGACATTGGCAAATATTTAAGAGAACTGGAAGAAGTGATTATTTTAACACTGGCCGAATTTGATATAAAAGGCGGCAGGAGTGCCGGGGAAACAGGCGTTTGGATTGAGCCTGGTATTAAAGGCCGGGAGCGAAAAATTTGTGCCATGGGTATAAGATGCAGCCGGTGGATTACCATGCATGGCTTTGCCTTAAATGTAAACACTGATCTGTCTTATTTTAATAATATTATCCCATGCGGCATTGTTGATAAACAGGTTACATCAATGCAAAAAGAACTGGAAGGTAGTGTGGATGTTGACGATGTAAAAGAAAGAATTAAATACAATTTTGAAAAAGTATTTATGGTGAAAATCATCTAAAGTTATTCCGGTTTATTTCTGATTGTGAGTTGGTAAATTTTGGATCTTTCTGAATGAACAACCAATGTTCTTCCATTATAAACTCATCTTCAAATATTTCAAAATTAAACTTGCCGGCGTGTAAAAAGTTTACCTTTTCAATAGTAAGATAAGGGTCGTTGATCTGTTTTATTTCAAAAATTAATGCCTTCGATTCATCATAAAATTTAACCCTGTATTTATGTGTTGCTGCATCTTTTAAAGCAATGATCACGTTATTATCTTTATTAGTATAAATATATCTTGACGGCACATAGCTTGGTTTAACAACCGGCAGCGGCGGTAGTTCAATCACAACAGGTGAATCAACTTTTAGAACCGGGTTTTTAAAATCTTCAATTTTTATGTCTTCAATTTTTTTTACGACAACCGGCTTTACAGAATCTTTTACCGGCCTGTAAGATTTACTGAAAATATAAGCGCCGCCTTCAAAAACTAAAAAAACGCGGTAAAACATTTTTAGAGATGCAGGCTTTGCATCAGCAAAACCATTCTGCTTATTTTTTACATCGAGAATGCTTCCAATGGTTTTAAAATTTTTAAGACTATCAAAAGACCTTTGAATATTAATGGTGGTAAGTGTTTCAAATGGATTCGTCCAGCTTACAAGCACAGTATTATTCAGATTTTTTACTGTAATGCGAGGCAAAGTATCCTGGGCGTTTATACAATTTGTTATTAAGAAAAGTATGCTGCTTGTTAAGATTGTTTTCATTGATGTTTTAAAAATCATTCTTTTTTTAAGAAACATGTAAGCAGCTAAAGTTAAAGTGCTTAAAACATTAAAGTATTTTTTGGTAAACCCAGGTTGCCTTGCAAGCCTCCTGTATGGATACAAAGTATGCGGCTGTCTGCGGGAAAATAATTGTTTGCTATCATGTCAGAAATACCGAACATCATTTTACCGGTATACACAAAGTCTAATGGAATGTGATGTGATTGATAAAATTCATTCATGAACGTTATCAGTTCAGGCGTATATTTCGCAAAGCCACCAAAGTGATAATCCTGTATAATTTTGTAAATAACTTTTTCGGCATTGTCTTTTAAGTGATTAATTCTTTCATCAACATCTGTCATATTTTTTAACGCAGTAAAGCCAAGATATTTATACTGATTATTGGTTAATAATCCTGCAAATGTAGTAGCAGTACCAATTGAACAACAAATATGCGTAAAGCTTTTATTTGAAAAAAACTGGTTGATAAGTGCTGCACCTTTTGCGCCTTTTTCGGAGTAACCACCCTCGGGCACTATAATATAACCTGCATCAAAATGAGGGATTGAACTTTTCATTTTGATATCATCATACACAGAGCGGCTGACAAATTTTAATTGCATGTCATGATCGGCACAAAATTGAAGTGTGTTTGAATAGACTTGTAGCTCTTCACCTCTTACAATTCCGATGCAATTAATGTTCATCATTTTACATGCCGAGGCAGTTGCTGCCAAATGATTTGACCAGGGGCCGCCAAATGTTAGTATGCCTTTGTTCTCTTTAATGGCCTGTTGTAAAAAATAATAGAGTTTAAAGAGTTTGTTGCCGGAAACATCTGTTTCCAATTCATCAAGCCTGAGCATGAGGCAATGTATATTTTTGTTTTCCCAATCATTATTTACAATGGGTTGTATGCCGGGTTCAAGCGTTTTTATAGATAAAAAATCCATTTATAAAAAAAATTTGTCATAACATTTCTTACTTAATTTCGTTTCAATCATCTAACAACAACAAAACAAATTTATAGCTAATGCAACCTACACTTTTAATATTAGCCGCAGGTATGGCCAGCAGATATGGCAGTATGAAACAAATTGAAGCTTTTGGGCCGGGCGGGGAAACGATAATGGATTATTCAATTTTTGATGCAAAAAGAGCTGGTTTCGATAAGGTTGTATTTATTATAAGAGAAGATTTTGCAGAACATTTTAAAGCCATTTTTGAACCTAAACTAAAGGGCAAAATAGAAACTGCTTACGTGTACCAGGACCTTACAGATAATACGGAAGGTTTCGAAATACCTGCAGACCGCAAAAAACCATGGGGAACGGCACATGCCATCTTAAGCGCAAAAGAAGCCGTGAATGAACCTTTCGCCGTAATTAATGCTGATGATTTTTATGGTAAAGATGCTTTTGAAAAAGCAGCACAGTTTTTAACTAAAGAAGTAAATGCAAATACTTATAGCCTCGTTGGATATGAATTACCTAAAACATTGTCAGCTAATGGTACAGTAAGCCGTGGTGTATGCGAAGTAGATGCTGATAATAATCTCATCACCATTTCTGAAAGAACAAAAATTTACAGGGAAGGCAATAAAATTGTTTTTGAAGATGAAGAAGGTAAACATGAAGTGCCGGAAAATTCGAAGGTAAGTATGAACTTCTGGTGTTTCGATCTATCAGTATTTAACTATATCGAAGACTTATTTAAAAAGTTTCTTACAGATAACATTCCCAATCCGAAAGCAGAATTTTTTATACCAATTGTTGCTGATGCTTTTATTAAAGAAAAAGGCGGTAAAATAAAAGTCATCCCTACTTCGTCACAATGGTTTGGTGTTACCTATGTTGAAGATGCGCCAGGCGTAAGGCAAAGCATTGAACAACTTATTGAGAAAGGTGATTATCCTAAGGAGCTTTGGAAATAGAATAGCCGAAGTTTAGTTGCCTTTTACCATAAATACACAGTCTTCCATTTTCTTAACCTGTTGTACCCTGTCCATACCTTTTAAACTAGTAGTAGAAGGCAATTTAACGGTATCAGTGTGAATGATTTCTTCTATAGCGTTGTAAATATTCCTGGACTTAATGGCAAATACTACGCCATCAGCATTGGTTTCCTTGCTGCTGATAATACCTATTACTTCGCCTGATTTACTGATTACCGGGCCGCCACTGTTACCGGGGTTAACCGAGATACTGATCTGGTAAGAACTTGTATCGCCTGAATAGCCAGACTTAGCGCTAAGATAACCTTCGCCATAAACCACTTCTTCACGTGGATAACCCAAAGTAAAAATCTGTTCGCCTAATTCACCGGATCCTTTGCGGATAGAATAAGGCAAAGCGGCAAACTTTTTAAATGACGTATCAATAATTTTTAAGATAGCAAGATCATTGGTTTTATTAACGTATACGGCGTTGGCATAAAACTGTTCCCCCCTTGTGTTTTCAACAACAAGGGTTTTAGCATTATTAATAACATGGGCATTAGTTACAATAAAGCCATTAACATCTATTAAAAAACCGGTGGCTCTAAAATTGCCCTCAAATTTAGGTTTAGATATAGGTGGAACTACCGCTGTATTTACAGCAGCATTATTAAGCTTGGTTTCAAACTGTTTGAGTTTTGCATCAACTTGTTTGAATTTATAATCAACAAGAGGCGTAATATTTTTTATGCTGTTGTTATTTTCATACACTGAATAAATACCGGCAGTAAATATGGAAACGATGCCTGCAATTGACGCCGCTACGGCTATTGTACGTCTATAGCGGTTCCAGAGATAAACTAATTTACCCTGAGGTTTTGGTTCAGTACTTTCAATACTGCCATCATTTAAAAGCTTTTCTTCAACAGCAGAAAGTGATTGCTTAAACGAAGTAACTATTGCAGAATGTTCTAGTTGATCAAGGAAAAGCATTTGCTCAACAACCATCTGGTCTATTTCAGCATTGCTCTTGCGAAGGTTTTCAAAAAAAGCTTTTTCTTCGGCTGCCATTTCATTATTACGGTAGCGCTCAATTGCATCTAAAAGTAAAATTTCATCCATATCAATCTCCATTTTTATAGCCAGCAAAAAATATTTTTTTCAGCCTCATCAGGCATTTGTATTTCTGTGTTTTAGCATTATCAGCATTGGTATAGCCAAAAGATTCTGCTATTTCAGGCATTGTTTTCTTTTCAAAATAAAATGCTGTTAATAAACTTTTACAAGGCTCACCAATCTTTTTTAAAGAACTCTCCATCAAAATAACTTCTTCGTTTTTTGCCTCATGATCCACAACATCTTCTTCAACAGGCAGGGTTTCTTCAAGCATATCTGAAGTATGAACATGCTTATTTAAGACCTGCAATTTCTTAAGCCATATGAACCTGCAAACAGAGTACAAATACGTTTTTATTTGTGCTCTTAGTTCAAAAGTTGCTGAAGTTGCCTTTTCAAAAAGAACAATCATAGCCTCCTGAAAAACATCCCTTGCATCATCGCTGGAACCGCTATTCTTTAGAATAAACGATTGAATCATGGCATAGTTTTCTCTATAGATGGTTTCAATTGCTTGCGTATCATTTTTCGCCAGCCCTTTTAAAAGACTTAGCTCGTTTTCTGAAATGTTCAACAGGCTATGTTTAATACTGTTACTGAGGAAAAGTAACCCAAAAATGGATAAATCTTCACTTCTACCAATAATTAAACCACAACAACGTTTACATGTCCAATGCTGATATCTAATTATCAACACTTAAATTTAAAAAGATGAAAAAATTATTTATGATTTGTGCGGTGGTTTCTGTTTTTGCAGCTTGTAAATCAAAAACTGTTGATACAACTAAAGATGTAACCGGACTGGATACAACATTGATGTATAAAAACAATGTGTATGCAGATACTGCCGTTATCCAAACGGGTACCGCAGCTCCAGGAGCCACGAGGTCACAACACAGTTATCCTGCGAGGAGATCTTCAACCGGTAACTATCCTGTTGCCACGCAAAGTACAAACACCGGCACACAGTCTCAAACCACGCAGAAAAAGGGTTGGAGCCATAGTGCAAAGGGAGCCGTAATCGGTGGTGTTGGAGGAGCTGTAGCAGGCGCTGTTATCAGTAAAAAGAAAGGCAAAGGCGCAATCATTGGCGGTGCTGTAGGCGCTGCAGGTGGTTATATAATAGGCCGTGCAAAAGATAAAAAAGAAGGCAGAGTGCAGTAAATTTGCTGTAATATTCTTTAAAATAAAACCCGGTAATGAACCGGGTTTTTTATTGCCGCATACTTAAAAAATCAGGATAGGCAGCGTGTTTTAAGAGAACATAAATACATACTTACTTAAAATTTTTTCATGCATAATGAGTTTGACTACCGTTAAAACCTAAATTTTTTTAATTGGTCAAATGACACCACTTCCCTATTTTTGAAAGCAAATGAATACAACAGCAAACACTCCCTTTTATTTTAGCTACTATTTTAGAATAGTCCGGGAGGCTTTTGTGTAACCTGAATTAAACAGATCAACATAAAAAAATCCCGGCTCAAAAGGCCGGGATTTTTGTTTATAACATGGAGAATAAAGTATCTATACAGGGCTTTGAAGGTTGCTTTCACCAGGTGGCAGCGCAGCAGTTTTTTGGTAAAACTGCAGAAGTGATCTGTTGCTCTACATTTAAAGAAGTGATCAAAGTTGCTGAGAATAAAAAAGAAAGTATTGGTGGGGTTATGGCTATTGAAAATTCTATTGCAGGAAGTATTCTGGCGAATTATAATCTCCTGCAAAAAAGTAATTTGAAGATTGCCGGGGAAATTTATTTACAGATCAACCAACATCTCCTGGTTAACCCGGGCGTTTCGCTGCAAGATATCAGGGAAGTGCATTCTCACCCAATGGCCATACAGCAGTGTTTTGGATTTTTAGATAAGTATAATTGGAAATTGGTTGAAACAGAAGATACGGCTTTAAGTGCAAAAAATATTCACCAGCATCGCAATAAACATGCAGCAGCTATTGCAGGAAAACTAGCAGCAGAATTATTCCAGTTAGATATTTTGGCGCCAAACATCCAGACTTTAAAGAATAATTATACCCGTTTTTTAGTATTACAACCAGAAGATGTAATTGCCCAAATCAATAATCCTGATAAGGCATCTGTAAATTTTAATACAGATCATTCCACGGGCAGCCTGGCAAAAGTGCTTACAAAAATTGCAGAGGAGAATGTTAATCTGAGTAAGCTGCAATCTTTCCCTATACCCGGTAGTGATTGGAAATATTCATTTCATGCAGATATGGAATTTACAAGTACCGGCCAGTTTCAAAATGTCATTGAAAAGATCAGGCCCTTAATCCAGGAACTAAAAATATATGGCATTTATAAAAATGGACTTTCTTCTAAATCATCAAAATAAGCATTATGCACGGTGTTGAAGACATATTGATACAACGAAAAGCTGAGCCCTTGCATTTTGCTGTATCATCAAGATTAAATGATGTTGGGGAATATTATTTTTCTAAGAAACTAAGGCAGATCGAGGAGCTAAACAGAGCAGGTAAAAATGTAATTAATCTTGGCATTGGCAGTCCTGATCTTCCGCCCCATCCTGATGTGATTAAAACGCTTAAGATAGAAAGTGGAAAACCTAATACACATGCTTACCAGAATTATAAAGGCAATATCATATTGCGACAATCAATTGCTGATTGGTATAAAAAATGGTATGCTGTTGACATGGATCCGGAGAATGAGATACTGCCATTGATCGGCAGTAAAGAAGGTATAATGCATATCTGTATGACTTATGTAGATACAGATACTTTAGTTTTAATTCCTAACCCTGGATATCCGACTTATCAAAGCGCTGCACAAATTGCCGGTGCAAAAATCAATACTTATCATTTAACAAAGGAGAATAACTGGTTTCCTGATTTTGGAGAGCTGGAAAAAATAATTTCAGACCATAGAGCTGGTAATCATCAATCAAGAGTAATTCTATTTGTGAATTATCCTCAAATGCCAACCGGTAAATTACCTGATAAAGCATTATTTGAAAATATAGTTCAGTTTGCCATACTACACCGTGTTCTTATTTGTCATGACAATCCTTATAGCTTTATATTGAATAATGAGCCTATGAGTATGTTATCTGTGCCCGGCGCAAAAGATGTAGTGATAGAGCTGAATTCTCTTAGCAAAAGCCATAATATGGCCGGGTGGAGAGTAGGGATGATGGTGGCTAATAAACAAAGAATTGATGATGTTGTCCGTTTTAAAAGTAATATGGATAGCGGTATGTTCCTGCCAGTACAACTCGCTGCAGCAACGGCTTTACAACTCGGCGAAGATTGGTTTAAACAACTGAATACCATTTACCATGAACGGAGAGAAAGGGTTTTCAATATTTTAGATAAACTGCAATGCACATATGATGATAAGCAGGCAGGGTTATTTGTTTGGGCGGCTATACCCGCTGATTATAAAGATGGCTATGCGTTAAGTGATAATGTGCTTGACAATTCATCAGTTTTTATTACACCAGGTGGCATTTTTGGTTCAGCGGGAAACAGGTACATCCGTATCAGCTTATGTAGTACAGAACAAAAACTTGATGAAGCCCTTGCAAGAATCTCTTTATTAAAAGATCAAACCTCTTAATGACACACGATATACAACACGGTAAAACAAAACCAGGTAATATACTTTATCAAAATAAAGTAGTTACTGTAATAGGTGTGGGGCTTATCGGCGGGTCATTGGCCCTTGCACTTAAGGCAAAAGGTTTTGCGTCTAAAATTATTGGTGTCGAATCGAATGAAGAGCATAAACAACAAGCATTGTCATTACAACTTGTTGATGAAATATTACCACTTGAAGAAGCTATAAATAAATCAGATGTTATCATCATTGCCGTTCCCGTAAATGCGGCATATAGCTTAATTGAAAAGATCCTTGAACAGGTAGATAAACAAGTGGTTATAGATGTCGGCTCTACAAAATCTTCTATTTGCAATGCTGCGTTAAACAGTAAAAATCATAAGCGTTTTGTTGCTACGCATCCCATGTGGGGGACGGAGTTTAGTGGGCCTGCTGCTGCCGTAAAAGGCGCTTTCAGCAATGTTGCTGTCATTGTCTGCAACAAACAAAACTCAGATGCTGATGCACTTGATCTTGCGGAAAATATGTACTTGCTGCTGGGCATGCATTTATTATATATGGATGCAGATGCACATGATCTTCATGCGGCTTATGTGAGTCATATATCGCATATAAGTTCATTTGCGTTAGCCAACACAGTGCTGGAAAAGGAACGGGAAGATGAAGCTATTTTTGAGATGGCAAGTGCAGGTTTTCAAAGTACCGTGCGGCTGGCGAAAAGTAATCCCGGAACATGGGTGCCTATTTTTCAACAGAACAGGGATAATTTATTGGATGTATTGAATGAACATATTTCTCAGTTAAGAAAATTTAAGAGTTGCCTCGAAAAAGAAAATTACACCTATCTCGGCGAGTTAATAGATAATGCCAATAAGATCAAAAGAATTTTAAAGTAATTACAAAACATAGATAATTTAATAAGTAATAAAAACAAAACGATGCAAACACAAACTCACTTAACAGCAAAGCTCATAGATGAGAAATGGAACAAGCGTCCATTGATCATTAGCGGTCCGTGCAGTGCTGAAACTGAAGAACAGGTGCTGGAAACCGCTACAAGATTAGCTAAAACAGGAAAAGTTGATGTGTTGAGAGCCGGTATATGGAAGCCCCGCACTAAGCCTGGCATGTTTGAAGGTATTGGTACCAAAGGCTTGCCTTGGATGGCACAAGCCAAAAAAATTACCGGCCTGCCAATTACAGTTGAAGTTGCTACGGCCAAACATGTGCAGGATGCTTTACAATTTGATGTTGATATGTTATGGATTGGTGCACGCACTACCGTGAACCCATTTAGTGTACAGGAAGTTTGCGATGCCCTGCGGGGTGTTGAGATACCTGTGCTTATAAAAAATCCTATCAACCCCGATCTTGAGCTTTGGAGCGGCGGCATTGAACGCCTG
>JANLXV010000624.1:0-3971 GCA_031365305.1 Chitinophagaceae bacterium | reverse complement strand
CGAGGATCAATAGATCTTAAAAGAAAGGCCCCTGTAGAAACAAGGGCCGTTTACCAAAACTAACTGCTTATGAGAAATTTGACTTTTAAACTTATGTTTATCTACTAAGCAAAGCGGGTGCCAAATAATTTTTGTAAAAGTTAAAGACGTGATAACAAATACCTTAATTAATTACTAAACAATGAAATATATAATTATTCTGCAAATGGAATATCTAAAAGTTCATTACCTATACGTGTACTTCTCTAAACAAGTTTGCCCCATTGTGAGGAAATAACATGTGTATATTCTCTACAAAAATTATTTCGCTTCGGTAAGTTTTTCAGTGTTTTCTGCAAACTGAAGAGCTTCAATAAATTCCTGTATCTCACCATTCAATACATTATTTAAATTATAAACCGTTAGTCCGATCCGATGATCAGTAACCCTGCCCTGCGGAAAATTATAGGTCCTGATCTTTGCTGATCTGTCGCCACTGCTTACCAGGCTTTTTCGATGCCTGGAAATTTCTTCTTCCTGCTTGCGCACAGTTTCCTCGTAGAGTTTGGTTCGCAACATTTGCATAGCTTTTTCACGGTTGCCAAGTTGTGATCGCTCTGTTTGGCAAACCACCACAATGCCGGTGGGGATATGCGTTAAAAAAACTTTGGTTTCAACTTTATTTACATTCTGGCCGCCTGCTCCACCACTTCTTGCCGTTTCCATTTTAACATCACTTTCTTTAACCTCAACATCTACTTCATCGGCTTCAGGCATGGCGGCCACTGTTGCAGCGCTGGTGTGCACCCTGCCACTCCCTTCTGTATCCGGTACACGCTGTACACGGTGTACACCGCTTTCAAATTTCAAAGTGCCGTATACATCTTCACCCGTAACTTCTAACTGCACTTCTTTATAGCCGCCAACGGTGCCTTCGCTTTCACTTAACAGTGCCGTTTTCCATCCCCTGTTCTCACAATATTTTAAATACATGCGCATAAGATCGCCGGCAAATAAGGAGGCTTCGTCACCGCCTGTACCTGCCCTGATCTCTAAAATACAATTGCGTTCATCCTGTGGGTCTTTTGGAATTAGCATATTACGCAACTGCTTTTCCAGTTGTTCTTTTCTTTCATGCAAAGCAGGCAACTCAGCTTTAGCCATGTCACGCATTTCGTCATCGTCGGTGTTTAGAACTTCCTTATTAAACTCAATGTCATCAATCACCTTAGCATACTCGTTTCTAACAATCATGATCTTTTCAAGGCTGCGGTATTCTTTGCTTATTTGTGTGTACTTTTTATTATCGGCAACAATCTCGGGGTTAGTGAGTGCAATACCTAATTCCTCAAATCTCGCTTTAATAGCATCAAGTTTTTCTAACATAATATTTTTTATTGACTAATCTCTTTTTGCATTAACCTCTCAATAGTGAAACAAACAAACATTTGTGATTCAATATCTTTACTATACCTGGTAATGTTACAATGGTAGATTGAAATTGCAGGTTAAGGCAGGGCGCAAAATTAAAACTTTCAGGTTAATGCCATTTCATAAACTACAAGGCGACGGGATTTTTACGGGAACAGAAATTCTACCTGGCAACCATGTTATTATTTTAAGAGAGAATGGAACATTTGACACTATCATAAAAAGAAAAGATGCCGGTGAAGATGTGCAAAAGATAGATGGCTTGCTTTGCCCGGGGTTTATAAATGCGCATTGCCATTTGGAGCTAAGCCACATGCACGGTTTGATACCTGAAAAAACAGGTTTAGTTGATTTTGTGTTTAAGGTAATAACGGAAAGACATCATTCCGAAGAAAAAATTTTAGACGCTATTACAAAAGCCGAAACGCAAATGTTAGAAGACGGCATCGTTGCCGTTGGAGACATCTGTAACAACCTGACGACTTACCATCAAAAACAAAAAAGCCGGCTTTCTTACTACAATTTTATAGAAGCAAGTGGGTGGGCGCCTTCAGTAGCAAGAGAGAGGTTTGAAAGATCCCTTTCAATTTTTAAGACTTTTCAAAACCTGCCGCCTTCCAACAAAACGACTATTATTCCACACTCACCTTATTCCGTGTCACCAGAACTCTGGCAACTTATTATGCCATATTTTGAAAGCAGTGTTGTAAGTATACACAACCAGGAAACTGCTTACGAAGACGAATTTTTTGAACAGGGTACAGGAGATTTTTTGCGACTGTATAGCAAGATGAATATTGACACTTCTTTTCATGTACCTTCTAAAACAAGCAGTCTTAAAAATTATTTTCAAAAGCTTTTAAAGGCAAAAAGTGTGCTCCTCGTGCACAATACATTTACAACGCAAAGCGATATAAATTTTGTAAATACTCATAAGCCTTTTGATCAATTGGTTTCATTTTGTATCTGCGTAAATGCCAATCAATACATAGAAAACAGGTTGCCGCCGCTTGATCTTTTAAGAAAAAATAATTGCCATATCGTTTTGGGAACAGACAGCCTTGCAAGCAACCATACACTGAGCATTTTAGATGAAATGAAAACCATACAAAAAAACTTTCCGGACATAATCTTATCGGAAATGTTGCGATGGGCAACGCTTAATGGCGCAAAAGCTTTACAAATGGGCGATAGGTTTGGAAGTTTTGAAAAAGGAAAAACGCCCGGCGCTATTGCTATACAAAATCTTAGTAATGGCAAACTGGGAAAGAACACATCTGTAAAAAAAATATTATAATCAGGAAAGAATTTCCTGCAGAACAGACAAGGTTTTCATTGTTCCGAACTCAGGTATATGCAAGCCGTAAAATGTTTGCAAGGCATTCATTAATACCCGCCGGCTGGTTTTATTCATTTTAATTTCTGCAAGATGATCGGGATGCCTGGCTTTTAAGATTTCTGCTATGGACACAGCCGTGTCGCCATCTGTATAATAAGAATGTTGAGGCGTGTCACTAATAAATTTGCCCTCCTGCAGATCAAAAACTTTTCTCTTATCAGAAAAATTTTCAGCCGGGGAAAATCCAAAAAAACCTGCCAAATGAATTGAAAAATATACCGGGAAGTTTGCGGTAGCAGCATCGCTGGCTTTGTCCAGGGTGATAAAAGCATCCTCGCAAAAGGCAAAGAGATCAACATTTTTTTCAGGCTGTTTTAAACATTTATGTAATAACTCTACCATAAAAATGGCCACCGCATTTTTTGTAATATCTGTTAGAATAGATTGGTAGAGATAAGACCACCGAAATTCTTTTAGCCGCTGAAGATTTTTAAGGTCGTTGTGATAAGCTTCTACATTAAGGATAGACGTAGGCTGAAACATGCCCGCCTTTGAAGCCGTTTTTCCTGTAGTACGAACGCCGTTTATAAGATAAGCCTGCAGCCCAAATTCCTCTGTAAAAATATTTGTAACAATAGAGGTTTCGCCATATTTGATGGTTCTTAATACAATACCTTTAGTTTTATAAATCATTGGCGCAAATGGGTTTTATGCAGCTCATTAAAGGTCGGCTTTAAATTTCCATATCATTTTATTGAACCTTATAATTTAGTTACAACCCTTTTAATACATGTGGAAGTTATTAGCAAACATTGTAATTAAACAAAGGCTTCTCCTGCTGCTATTGCTTGCCATTGTAACAACTATAATGGGGTTTTTTGCCTCAAAAGTTCAATTGAGTTATGAGTTCGCAAAGGCTATTCCATCTGATAATATACATTACAAGGAGTACATGGCTTTTAAACAAAAATTTGGCGATGATGGCAACCTTTTAGTTATAGGCATACAATCTGACAGCATCTTTAATCTTTCGCTCTTTATTAAGTTCGACAGGCTGCTCTCTGACCTTAAAAAGGTTGAATATGTTGAGGATGTAATTGCCATGCCGCTTTCGATCAACCTGGTAAAAAATGTAGAATCAGAAAAGCTGGACCCCACGCCAATCTTCCAACAACCGGAAACAACGCAGCAGCAGTTGGATAGTGATAAAATGATCTTTCTC
>JANLXV010000555.1:0-5723 GCA_031365305.1 Chitinophagaceae bacterium | reverse complement strand
TTGGGCCATGGTTTGTCATTTATATCTTCCTTTACCAACACCCTGAATTTTCCATTTACACTCACATTGCTTTCCACGGCAACAATCTCTCCGCCAAATGTGCCTGACGATGCTTTTGGCCAGCCACTAAATACAATGGCGGGAAAGCCATCAAAAAGGAAACGCACTTTTTGTCCTTGGGCAATTAAAGGCAAGTCGAGCGGCTGAACAAACATTTCAACTGCGTATTGAATTTTATCCGGTACTATCTCTGCAATCATGTCGCCGTCTTTCACAATTTCACCTATACCGGCTTTTTGTGCTTTTGTAATTTGCCCGCTTTGCGAAGCGAGTATGCTATACATGCCATTGCGTATGTTATAGCTGGCATACTGGTTTTCAAGTTTCGCCACATCGGCCTGTCCACTTGCTATTTGTGTGCGTGATTGAAACTGGTCGCCCTGTGCTTTTGCTACTTTCTCCAGGTTGTCCTGTTGCATTGCACTCATCTCAATTTTGGTAATGGTTAAATCCTGCTTGCTGTTAGCCAGTTTATTTTCGGCACTTATTTTTTTTGCAATTGCATTTTGAAACTGCTGGTTCCTTATTTCCAATTGTGTTAGGGAGACAAGCCCGCTGTCGTACATAGCCTTTTGCCGGTTATATTGTTTTGTACCGATAATTAAATCATTGTTAGCAGCAGCAGCCTCTGCACTGTCGGCTTGTACCTTTAGGCGCAACTGGTTTAGTTTGTTTGTTAATAGGTTAAGTTTTAGCTGCAGCCCTGTATTGATAGCGCCAATTTGTTGGTCGGCAACACCAACTTTGCTCTTATAATATTCAACTGATAATTCTTTATTGGCAAGTTGTTCTTTTGTTCGTTGTAATAATTGAGGGTCGAGATATTCTATTTTTACTTCAGTTAATTGTACGAGGGTATCACCGGCTTTAACGTAGTCGCCTTCTTTAATATGCCATTTCATAACACGACCGCCAATGACTGTGTTTACCTGTTGCGGACGCTGATCCTGAAATAATGTTGTAACTGTTCCATTTGCCCGTATATTTTGTGTCCACGGAAGAAACAAAAAGATAATAAACACCATTATACATATAAAAAACCAGCGCTTTACTTTGCTGTTTTTATCATGCATGTAAATATGTTCGTACGACTTTATTTTATTGTTGATCATTGCTATTATTTTGAGTCATAACTGTTGTAACAATACTTCCATCCGTCATCGTTAATATCTTATCGCATTGTTTTGCATAATCTTCGTCATTACTTACTACTATAATTGTTGTATTTTTTATTTCAGAGAGTAGCTGAATAATTTGATGGCGATAATTATTTGCTTTATTAGTCCAGGGTTCTTCTAACAGTAATAAACGTGGCTTGCCGGCAAGCGCTCTAACTAATAATATTTTATGGATAATATTACCAGGTAATCGTTTCCCGGTAGGATCAAGTATGGTGTCGTAACCATTTTTTAAAGTACTAATAAAATCGTTAAGACCCACTTTACAGGAATAGTCAATAACGCTTTGCATGCTTATGTCTTCGTTACCCAGCGAAATGTTTTCCCAAAGTGTGCCATTAAAAATATCCTGCTGGTTTAGCAGCACACCTGTTTGCGAACGAATAGATGTAAGATCGTAGTTGCCAATGGGTACATCATTAAGGAGCATTGCGCCTTTAAAGTCGGTATAGGCACCCGCCATTAACCTCAGCAAAGTGGATTTCCCCGAGCTGTCATTTCCTTTAATACAAACTTTTTCTCCACTGTTTATTTGAAGTGAAATGTTTTGCAACACATTTGTTTCACCGTCATAACTGAAGCTTAGTTCTTTCATTTCCAGCTTAAGTCCTTTACCGGATTTTGAAAGTTGCAATGAGCCGTTTTTTTCAACTGGTTTATCAGTAAAGTTTCCAATTTTCTCAATAGACGTCAGTGTATCGTACACACTCGCAATATTCATGATTAATTTTTCTACTGAATTAAGCACCAGCAGAATCACAATTTCAGCAGCAATGAATTGCCCGATATTCAGTTGCTGGTTCACCAGTAAGAGTGTACCCACAATAAGCATTGCAGCAGTAATAATAGTTTTGAACAATACCAGCACGTTGTATTGAAAAAGCAATATTTTAAAATGACTGTTGCGGGCATGTAGATAACCAATAACACTTTCATCTGTTTTTAGCAAGTGCAGGTCGTTGCTTTTTGCAAGTTTGATTGATTTAATAACCCGTGCAGTTTCTGCCAGCCATCCGGCAACTTTGTATTTGTAGCTGCTTTCATCAAGGCTGGATTGCAGCCCGTTGACGCCTGTATAACGCAGGATTAACCAAAGTAAAATAATAAGGACAGCACCGAAAAGGATAAATGCCGGATGATAGAAGGAAAGTAGTATTAATCCAAACAAAATTTGAATACTTGCGGTTGGTACATCGAGCAAAATTTTGGATAAACTTTTCTGCAATATCGGGATATCAAAAAAACGGTTAACGAGTTCGGGTAAATAAAGATTATCAGTTTTTTTCAGGTCGAGTTTTGGTATATGTTGCGCAAAGGCAAAAGCATAACGTACAAAAATTTTTTGCTGAATTTTTTCAATAACCTTCATTTGGTTTACCTGCATAATGCCTACAGATAGCACACCAACCACAACCAGTACAATTAGTACAACCAGTGAAGCCTTCATGGCTGCGCCCAATACAAAGCCAATTATTGCCTGTACACCGAGAGGTAAGGAAAGCTGTATCAAACCATTTAAGATGGCATAGATGTACACTGCTGTTATTTCTTTTTGCTCCAGTTTTACAAGGTTCAGCATCCTGTTAAGTGGGCCTGAAGTTTTTGACATGAACTAATAATTTAAGAATCAGTAACGGAATGAGACAAATTTGGAAGGTAAATGAGAAGTGCTTTATTCCTCTATAAAAGAAGAATTAACAGCGTCATTCAACAGGCCATTGGGTTTACAATACACTTTTAGGCAATTTATCTTCCCCCTCTTTATAATGTTCATGTGTTGCTACTGGTTTATTATTTTTGTTCATCCGCATCTGGAAAATACTTACCAGCATTGAAAAAGCCATTGAAAAATAGATGTACCCCTTCGGGATTTCAATGCCGAAGCCTTCGCTTACAAGGGCAAAACCTATCAGCAATAAAAAGGAGAGTGCCAGCATCTTGAATGACGGATGTTTATTTACAAACCTGCTGATGGGTTCGGCGGCAACTAACATTATTAAAACAGTAACAATAATGGCAACATACATTATCCATACTTCTTTAACCATTCCTATGGCTGTAATGATAGAATCAATTGAAAAAACCAAATCCATTATTAGAATCTGAAAAATTACCTGTGCGAACGTGGCGGCTTTAATATTTTTTGTTTTGTTACCCTGTTCTCCTTCCATTTTATGATATATTTCTGCGGAGCTTTTATACAATAAGAATAATCCCCCTAATATCAGTATCAAATCTTTGGCAGAAATACCCTGATTAAATACGATAAACAAATTATCGTCTAATTTCATTAGCCATGCCACCATGGCCAACAAACCCAACCTCAAAATCATGGCCAGGATTAATCCATAAAATCTTGCCTTTTTTTGCTGATCTGCCGGCAATTTATTTGCAAGGATAGATATGAAAATTACATTGTCAATACCAAGAATAACTTCTAAAGCTATTAGCGTAAAAAGCGAAATGATAATTTGATAGTCCATAATATTTCTACTTTAATGTTCTGTTTCATTACCGGTTAAATGCAGGCCAATGACTCTTTTTTTAATCTTATCATGAAGATTAATGGCCATGTGCACAACAGGTGTAGCACAAATGTAAAAATCAGTTTGAGGAAATTCTTTCTTTAAACTTGCTTCAATTTCACTGAAAAACATACTCTTTGTTACAAACTGAATAACATAAACTTTGGTTTGCACTGTTGTATGTACGGAGGTCAAATGGCAGGAATCAAAGGCGCTTCCAAAAACATTAAGGGTAAACTTATTTTTCAGAACACTGTTTGCCACAGCATCTCCCTGCTCCTTACCAGCTACTAAAAGTTTTACAATAATCATTTTTAAAAAAATGTTTACAATTATTATTTGAAAAATCCGGGCAGGATTACCACAGCACTTTAACCAAAACTGGTTCCCTATGTAGAAATATTTTGAATAATATCATTACGGGTAACAATTAATTTTGATTTCTTTCTTTTTATCCGCCTCGTTATTATTTCAACTGCATCTGATACAGCTTCTTCAAATGTCTTGCATTGGGCCCTTGCCAAAAGGTCGTTCCCGGGTATAGCCAACCTGATTTCACATAATTTATTCTCTTTCGTGGCTGAATTTTCCAACCTGAGACAGACTTCACTTGTAATAATTTCGCTGTAATATCGGGATAGGTTTTCAACTTTTTCGTGTACATAACCGGCAAGATCCGCTTTGATCGTAAAGCCAGGAGATTGAATATTTATTTTCATTTTTGTATTTTATAAGTAAGATTTATTTTTAGCAGGTATTGCCAACAAGGGTATTTGAGTATGGTAAGACATTTTCTTTGTCATACTCCGGTTAAAAATACTTTCCAGGAATGTTCGCTTGTGAGTTACCATCGCCACTATATCAATACTCTGTTCAAGTATATATTTTTCCAGGGTTTCTTGGAAACTGTGGCCGTTTAAATGAACAGACTTTATGCTTGTATTTTTATAAAGCGATTTTAGTTTTTCTTCATAAGCAGTGATACTTCTTTTATGATTCAGATAGTCAAAAGCCCCGGCAGTATCTACGTCAGTAAATAGGGCAATATGTAGGGTGGCATTAAACAATCCTGCCAGTTCAATAACCGGGTTTATAATATCAGGTTGCTCTTCAAAATAATTTACCGCCAGCAGAATTTTTTCAGGAAGCTTCCACTCGTACAAAAGTGGAACAGCTATTAGCGGCACATCCGTTTCCCCGATGATTTGTGCAGTTTTGCTGCCAAATATTTTTTCATGTAGCCCTGCCATACCCGATGTACCCATTATAATAAGGTTGGCATGATGATCTTCAGCAACTTGAAGAATGGTATCAGTTACTGTGCCTTTATACAACTTTACATTTACGAAAAGCTGTTCAGTGATTTCAATACTCTTTTTTAATAATGAAAGGTTCTCATTTGCTTTGTCAGTTATGGCCTGGTTATGCTCTTTATACATAGTTTGATTGTCTTTAAAAGGACTGTCAATCAGATCACAGGCATGTACTAAAAATATTTCTGCCTTTGCCTGTTTGGCAATTTGAACGGCAAAATTGAGGGCTTTGTCAGCGTTAAGAGAAAAGTCCGTGGGTAGTAATATTTTTTTCATGTCAAATCGTATTAATTGCAGTACAATTAAATTGTTTTTGGTGTTCTATTTACAAAAGACATTCATAGCATGTATTGTTTTATATGGGTTTTATAAAGAGGATAAAGCATTTGAAATACAACATTGCGATTGAAAAAAGTATTCAGGAAGATTTTTACACCCGCCTGAATATGGTATTAATTGGGATTATTAATAATTAAAGTGTCATCGTAAAAACGTACTTCACCAGTTGTTATATCATGAGTGCCACCAACAATGCCAATACTTCCGCTTTCTATCATTTCTTTTAAAATAGGGCTGCGTTCCATAATGGCATGTACTGTTCTTTTTACATTAATACTTGCAACTTTTTCTACAAATTCATTGTTGCC
>JANLXV010000544.1:0-2097 GCA_031365305.1 Chitinophagaceae bacterium | reverse complement strand
GAGAGCGCTTTGAAAATCAGACTTGTTGACCGTAAGTTTAAAAGGATTATCGAGTGGTATCACCACTTTATAGTCTGGAAAGCGGGCATCTATTAAACGGCAAACCAACTCTGTGCCTTTATGCTTTACAAAAAGATGGCTGTTATTATAAGAAATTTGCAGCTCGTCTTCATTTAAAGGCAAGGCGCTTTTTAGAAGATTTAGAGGTTTTTTTGGAACAATAAATGTTTCAGATTGCGGACAATGCACATCAGTTCTTTTATACCTCACCAGGCGGTGAGCATCGGTAGCTACACAGGTTATGCCTTCTTTATCCAGTTCAAAAAATACTCCCGTCATTGCAGGCCTTAAATCATCATTACTTACTGCGAAAAGGCTTTTATTTATAGCTGTTACCAATGCAGATGAGGGCATGGTAAATTCGGTGGCATTAGCCGCCAGAGGCTCTTTTGGAAAATTATCCGGGTTTTCGCCCATGATCTTATATTTTCCGTTGCTGCTGGTTATCTCAATATTGAAGTTTTTGTCAATGTTGAATGTCAGCGGCTGATCGGAAATATTTTTAAGAGATTCCAATAGGATTTTTGAAGGAATGCAGATCTTTCCGCTTTCCCTGGCCTCAACTAGTAAATGAACCTTCATCACTGTTTCAAGGTCCGTAGCCACTACAGTTAACTGGTTCTTTTCTATCTCAAAAGAAAAATCTTCCAATATCGGCAGCACAGTATTGGCATTAATTACGCCGCTGATCTGTTGAAGATGCTTAAGCAGTTGAGACGAAGAAACAATAAACTTCATATAGAATATGTATTATATTAAGATAGCCAAAGATAAAGTTTGCAGGCTATACCTTTAATAAAATCTACAAACAGCAAGATCAAAACAATTAATAATTTACTGCTTTAAACCGAACACTTGTTCAATCAAAAAGAAACTCCGGATTCTGCATGGCCCAAAATCAGGCAATATTGCATTTTCCAGGAAAGAGCCCACCAGGAAGTGCGCAATAAACTTTATGAGTATGGTCTTCGCACAATAGAGGTGGAAACTTTGATTTCAAAACTTATTGAAGACAATTATCTTAATGAAGAAAGATTTGCCATTCAATATGCAGGCGGTAAATTCAGGATGAAACAATGGGGCAAGATCAAAATTCAGTATGGCTTAAAAGCAAAAGGCGTTAGTGATTATCTTATAAAAAAAGCACTAAAGGAAATTAATAGCGTTGATTATGACCGTATCCTCAGAAAACTAATTGATCAAAAACTAAAATCCTTAAAAACTGAAAAAAATCATTTGGTCCGTAAAAAAAAGCTGCAGGATTTCCTGTTGCAAAAAGGTTATGAAAGATCTTTAATAATTACTCTTGCTGCGGAAATAACAAGTAAAATAGAGTAGTATTATGTTCCTTAACCCTAAAAGCTAAATCATGAGTTTAAAAGTTACACTAATACAAACAAAGCTTTTTTGGGAAGATAAAAAGTCAAACCTAAAAATGCTGCAGGAAAAGATCAACAACATTTCTGATAGAACAGAAATTGTTATTCTTCCTGAAATGTTTAGCACAGGCTTTAGCATGAAACCGGCTGCCCTGGCCGAAGAGATGACCGGCAAAACCGTTGAATGGATGACGGAGATAGCAGCCTCAAAAAAGATAATTTTAACCGGTAGTGTTATTATTAAAGAGGGCCACAACTTTTATAACCGTTTAATATGGATGTTGCCCAACGGCGAATACGGCTACTATGACAAGAGACATCTTTTTGCGTACGCCGGCGAAAAGGAACATTATGTTGCCGGAAATAAAAGACTGATAACACAGGTAAAAGGCTGGAAGTTAAATATGCAGGTTTGTTATGATTTAAGATTTCCTGTGTGGGCCAGACAAACCTTCAGGCACGATAATGACGCTACAAATTTTGAATACGATATACTTTTATATGTTGCTAATTGGCCGGCAGTAAGGGCAAAAGCCTGGAAAACATTGCTGCAGGCAAGGGCAATAGAAAATCAATGCTATGTTATCGGGTTAAATATTGTTGGAGAAGATGGCAACAAGAATAAGTATGAAGGCGGAAGTATGATCATAGACCCTTT
>JANLXV010000533.1:0-4192 GCA_031365305.1 Chitinophagaceae bacterium | reverse complement strand
AAAAAAGGAGAAGCGGAGATATTGCTTTTTCTTGCTGACCTGACTATGGCCGGTTTAAGTGAACATAACAAAACCGAAGTGTTTAAAATATTGGATGAGGCGCTGCAGCTTGGCAATGCTGTAAATGCCGCCGACCTGCTTTCAAAAATTCATTTTACTTATTACTCGGCGCAAAAATATTTTCAGTCGTTTGAAGAAGCGCTTTTGCATTTTGAATTATTTATGGAGGCTGAAAAGAAATTGCATAAGGATGCGCTTAATGAAAAAATACAAAATCTTGAAATATCGCACCGGGCTGAACAGTCACGAAACGAAACTGAAATATATCGCCTGCGTAATGTTGAATTGGCTGCCTTATATGACGAGAGTAAAAAACAAAAAGATGAAATTGAAGAACAGCGAAAAATTGCTGAAAATTCTCTATCCGAATTAAAATCCACACAGGCACAACTCATCCAGTCAGAAAAAATGGCTTCCCTTGGAGAACTCACTGCAGGCATTGCACATGAGATACAAAATCCGTTAAATTTTGTCAATAATTTTTCAGAAGTAAATACAGAACTTATTTATGAACTGGAACAGGAAGCTAACAAAGGAAATATTGATGAGGTAAAGGCCATTGCAAATGATATAAAAGAAAATGAACAAAAAATAAACCATCATGGTAAACGTGCAGATGCAATTGTAAAAGGAATGTTGCAGCATTCGCAGAAAAGTGAAGGAAAAAAAGAACCAACAGACATCAATGCTTTGTGCGATGAATATTTAAGGTTAAGCCATCACGGGTTCAGGGTAAAAGACAATACATTTAGTGCTGCTATCAAAAGCGATTTTGATAGCAGTATTGGAAAAATAAATGTTATTCCGCAGGATATAGGGAGAGTGCTCCTTAACTTATATAACAATGCATTTTATGCAGTAGCCGAAAAAAAGAAACAGCAACCGGAAGGATATGAGCCCACTGTTTCGGTAAGTACAAAAAGAATTAATTGTAAAGTAGAGATAAGTGTAAAAGATAATGGCAATGGCATACCAGCCAAAGTTGTAGATAAAATTTTTCAGCCATTCTTCACGACCAAACCAACCGGGCAGGGAACCGGTTTAGGATTGAGTTTGAGTTATGACATCATCACCAAAAAACATAATGGAAGTATTAAAGTGGAAAGCAGGCAAGATGAAGGCAGTGAGCTTAAAATCATTTTACCTTTATAAATGCAAAAGGCAAAATATAAAAATGTTCAGCTTATATGAAAAAGTGCACGCTTCAAATTGTAATTTTTTTTTGCATTGGTATAGCCGGTGCGCAAACGCCTGTAATAGACAGCCTGAACAACCTGATTGCCCATGCCCGTTCAGATACAGCCCGCATAAATCTTGTTAACCAGAAAATAAATGCTTTTCATGAAGTGAATCTTGATTCAGCTATTCGCTTAGCTAATCTTAACATTCAGGAGGCTGAAAAATTGCATTACCCCAAAGGCGTTGCTGAAAGCAAAACGAATGCGGCAACAAGTCTTTTGTTTAAAGGCCAATATGCAGTGGCTGCTCAACACCTTAATGCCGCCCAGGCCATTTACAAACAGTTGAATGATTCTGTTGGATTGAGTAAAGTGTATGCCACTTTTGGCATGTATTACGGCATGCAGAGCATGTATGATACATCTATTACATACTTTGAAAAGGTAATTGCTTTGATAGAGCCGCGGCATAATTACCATGCTTTAAACAGTGCATATCAAAATATTGCGACCTCGTACCAGATGGTATCCAACTATTCCAAAGCCCTTGAATATTACCAGAAGGCGCTTCATACTGCTGAAGAATCTAAAGATGAAAATTCGCAGGCATACATATATACCAATTTAGGAATAACGTATGGCGCCATTCAGGATACGCCGAGGGCCGAACAATCTCTTTTAAAAGCAATTGATCTTGCAAAGCGCACCAATATTAAAAACGTGCAATTGTATGCCTGTTCAAATCTTGCAAGCCTGTACAACGGTTTGCGAAAATATGTGCCGGCGTATAATTATGCAATAAAAGCAAGCGTGCTTGGCAAAGAAACAGGAGATATTGGCATGGAGGCATCCTCACTCTCAAGAGCGGGTGTGCAATTGGCTAATCTGAATAAATTTTCTGAGGCCGAAGCGCTGGCAAAAAGAGGAATGTTGCTGGCAGATTCATCTAAGCAACCGCTGAATATCTATCAAACCAACAGCGATTTTGGCTATACTCAAAAAACACAAGACAGATTTAAAGAAGCAATACCTTATTACGAAAAAGCATTCGGCGCAATGCAAAAATCTGACTTGTACGATTTGCAGGTGGCTGACTCTTATTCTAATCTTTCTTATTGTTATGAAAAAACAGGTAACGCTGCAAAAGCGCTGGAAGCGTATAAAATGTTTGCGCAAATAACTGATTCTGTAAGAAGCAAAGACAATATAAGAAAAGCAACAGTGCTTGCGTTGAATTACGATTTTGACAAAAAGCAGCAACTGTCTAAATCAGTGCAGGAGAAGAAGGACATTGAAGCAAAAAAAATAAAAAACCAGCAATATTTTATCATTGCTTTTCTAGGGCTTATTGTGCTGGCTGCAGTAGTTATTACATTACTTCTGCTCAGAAATAATAAGCATAAACAAAAGGCATATTCCTTACTTGAAAAGCAAAAGGAAGAAACAGATATTCAAAAAGCAAAAACCGAAAATGCCCTTGAAAATTTAAAAGCTACACAGGCGCAACTAATACATGCAGAAAAAATGGCTTCACTTGGCGAGCTTACTGCAGGCATTGCACATGAAATTCAAAACCCGTTAAACTTCGTGAATAATTTTAGTGAGGTGAATAAAGAAATGCTTGCGGAATTAAATGAAGAAATAGAAAAAGGAAATTATAATGATGTAAAGGCAATCGCAAAAAATGTTATATCCAACGAAGAAAAAATAAGCCATCACGGCAGGCGTGCAGATGCTATTGTAAAAGGCATGTTGCAACATTCAAGAAAAAGCGAAGGTATAAAAGGGCCAACTGATATTAATGCTTTGTGTGATGAATATTTACGATTGAGTTATCATGGCTTGCGTGCAAAAGAAAAAGATTTTAATGCAGATTTCAAAACAGATTTTGATGAAAGCCTTGGTAAAATAAATGTTGTGCCGCAGGATATTGGAAGAGTGTTATTGAATCTTTTTAATAATGCTTTTTATGCAGTGAATGAGAAGAAAAATGCTTCTCTTCGGCAAGCTCAGAGTAAACTAGGCTCAGCAGGACAAGCTAACGGCTATCAGCCAACAGCCAAAATATCAACAAGAAGATTTAAGGATGCGATAGAGATAAGAGTTGAAGATAACGGCAACGGCATTCCGCAAAACATCATTGATAAAATTTTTCAGCCATTCTTTACTACCAAACCCACGGGGCAAGGAACTGGATTAGGGTTGAGTTTAAGTTATGATATTATTAAAGCGCATGGCGGGGAAATAAAGGTCGAAACGAAGGAGGATGAAGGCAGCGAATTCATAATTATGTTGCCCTCCGCATAATTATCTATCCAAAGGCTTTTTAATATCAATATCTAAAAGTAATTTAATACATTAGATATTAGTTATGAATTACGAATTATTGATTAAAGAGACCGAAGCTTATGTGTCTAAATACATGCATAAGCATGATAACTCCAAACTCCTTTTTCACAATCATTCTCAAACGCTACAGGTGGTGGCCTCTGCTAACGACCTGGCAAAATCCTATAATTTAAATGAAGAAGACCTCTACGTAGTTAGGGCTGCAGCCTGGTTTTTATATATTGGCTATTATAAAACGCCGGAGTATCCACAGGAAGCCAGTATAAAACTGGCAGATGAATTTCTAAAAAATGCCGGTGCAGAACCTCATATTATTGATGCTGTAAAAAACTGTATCCTTTCTACAAAAGCCGGTGCAACGCCAGACACGCTGGTAGCTAAAATAATTTGCGACGCAGAAACATCCTATATCGGTACAGATCAATTTTCAAGCTGTAATAAATTAAAACGCAAGGAAGCGGCATTGCTCTCTGATGCCATCATCGACAAAAGTGAATGGAAGCGCAGCAGTATAGATCATCTCCATGCCCATCAGTTTTACACCGAGAATGGCAGGAGCAGGCTGAATGAAAAAAAAATGGAGAATCTTGAGAGGCTGAAAAAAA
>JANLXV010000467.1:0-1777 GCA_031365305.1 Chitinophagaceae bacterium | reverse complement strand
TTCTGTATTTGCGTTCGCTAAAGGGATAACATTTTTCCCTTTTGATAATGCCGTCTTCTATTGCTTCATTGAAGATTGCTCTAAGTGGACGCAAGTAAATTCCGACTGTTGACTTGGACAGATTCTGGCTTTTCAGCCAGTTTTCGTACTCTGTGAGATAAGAAGGGTTCATTGCTGTAAATGGAATATCACCTCTGAATTTCTTTAGGGATACGTAACTGCAATGGTAACCGATAGCTGTGCTAATGCGACCTTCCCTTAGTAGTTTCTTTATATAGTTGACATAGGAATAAGAGATCACACCTGGGTTTTCACTCGTTGCTAACAGAATGGGGAACTTCTTGTGAAAAGAAGCATAATCGAATTCATCTGAGCTTTTAGAAATATACTCAGCCCTTAATTTCCGGTGCCGAAAATAAGTGTTGGCCTGAATGAAGTGTTTTTCAAACTCTGTAAAACTAAACAGGTCATTGTCTTTAATTGCACTCTCAGCCTCTCGTTTAATTTTTTTCAGATTATCCATTATGAGCTGCAATTCATTACTTATTCTTGAAGCTGGAAGTTTTTTGACATTCGTCTTCTGGCAAGTCAAAAACTGTTTGATAATATTGAGATATACGTGCAAAAGTTATCCTCAGCTTAATCGGATACTTGTCTGATTTTTTCATCCTCCGTGTATCAAGGATGATGGAAATTGTTCTTGACATAATTTATGATTTTCGTTATCACTATCGTTCCCACATCATAAATCTCTAATGAAAATTTGCAAACAATTTGCAAACAAAACGCCTGTTAAAAAGCTATTTACGCATTAAACAAAAACAAGCAATTTTCATACAACAAATTGAAATCAAATGACTTAAAATAAAATAGGTTAAATCAAATTAATATAGAAAAAGATTAAATTAAAACTACGGATCAGAAGGTTTTAGGTTTGAATCCTAACGCGGTCACGACAATAGAAATCAAACTTCCTCAAAAGCCAGCAAACCATTGATTTTGCTGGCTTATTTGTGGATATCATTTATTGAACCTGCTATTTAAGAAGGCCTTGAAAATCAAAACATTTGGTTGATATTAATTCTCTACATAAAAAATGTGTATAAAATTGCAGAAATTAAAGATTTATCAAAGAATAACCCCTTATTTTCGCACAAAATTAATTTTAGGCTTTAGACATCAATAAAATAAATAATTTTTCAATTATTCGTTCAGGGCTAAAAATAGTATACTTAATTATTTAGTCATGATGGACGAACAAATTCAGGTGGATTTTAACGTGGTATTGTATTTGATAATTGCCTGAAATCAATTTTAATCTGTAACTAAATCTTAGCTATATCAGAAGATTTTTTCCTTAACCAACCAATTCTCTTAACATCTTCATACGGTCTGAAAATAACTTTCGCCTTGTTTTTTATTTAAACATGAGCTTTTAACTGCATTTAGTTTTCCACTGACATGTTTATTTCATTCCTATGATAGCAAAAAACAATTACAATATGAAAAGATCCCAAAGCAAAAACAAGCCTGCACTTACAATGTTAATAGCATTTGCATTTACTATTAGTATTATTAGCTGTAAAAAAAACCTGCAGGATAACCTATTGAACCCGGCAAGCCTTTCAATGTCAAATGAAGTTTCATTAGCTGCTATGCAGGGTATAAATTTTAAAACTTTTGGTGGCATAGGAGATGGTAAAACTGATAATTACCAGGCTTTTGTTAAAGCGGCGGCTTATGCATCTTCTCACGCAAACACTACAATAAATTTTCC
>JANLXV010000423.1:0-3154 GCA_031365305.1 Chitinophagaceae bacterium | reverse complement strand
CAAACCGAGTGCCGCGGCTTT
Organism: Chitinophagaceae bacterium; assembly: GCA_031365305.1. Classification (GTDB taxonomy): domain Bacteria; phylum Bacteroidota; class Bacteroidia; order Chitinophagales; family Chitinophagaceae; genus Ginsengibacter. The sequence goes on along the minus strand of JANLXV010000423.1, from coordinate 3,133 downwards.
TAAGCGGCACGGCCAACCTTATCAGCAACCTGCTGATTATGTTTTTTGTACTATATCACATGTTGATACATGGAAAAAGCATAGAATCTTTTTTTGAAGAATTTATTCCTCTCCGCCATAAGAATTATACTATGCTGAGTGAAGAAACTAAGATCATGATAAGAGCCAATGCTATAGGTATTCCTTTATTGGCCATATTGCAGGGACTTGTCGGTTCATTAGGTTACTGGATATTTGGGGTAAATGATTATATGATGTGGGGCTTTATTACAGGGGTATGTTCTTTAATTCCATTGGTGGGTACCGGCTTGGTTTGGCTTCCGCTGATGATTTACCTGTTCGCCTTAAACCATACCTGGCAGGGTATAGGCCTTGGAATTTATTCTTTAGTGATACTTACTAATATAGACTATGTGGCCAGGATAACCGTGTTGCGAAAAATAGGTGACGTTCACCCCATTATTACAATTTTTGGTGTAATTATAGGGCTTAGCATGTTTGGCTTTTTAGGGTTAATTTTTGGCCCGCTACTCATCAGCTATTTTATTTTACTTGTAAAGATTTATAGGAATGAATTTAATGCTATACCTATTGAGCCTTTACACATTGAGAAAGATATTCATCCAAATGGTGAGGTTGATGAATAGCTTATAATTCATATATTTTATGGTGAGCCACATACGTGCACTGGTAACTATTTTTTTCAATTGCTTGTATTTTATAAGTTTTTCCCAGCCCAAATATGAATTTCGTGGCGTGTGGGTGGCAACTGTTGATAATATTGACTGGCCTTCCGGGAAATATCTAACATCTGAAAAACAAAAAGCAGAGTTCATCAGCCTGCTGGATATGCACCGGAGAAATGGCATGAATGCTATTATAGCCCAGGTACGCCCGGCAACAGATGCATTTTATCCGTCCCAATATGAGCCCTGGAGCGAATGGTTAAGCGGTATCCAGGGCAAACCTCCTTCACCTTATTATGATCCTCTTGAATTTATGATAAGGGAAACACACAAGCGTGGCATGGAATTTCATGCCTGGATGAATCCTTACCGGGCAGAATTCAGTATTGGCAAATCTTCAATAGCGCCAACACATATTACAAGGCTTCACCCCGACTGGTTTTTAGATTATGGCGGTAAACGATATTTTGATCCCGGTAATAAGGAAGTTCAGCAATTTGTAAATAATGTTGTTAAAGATGTGGTGAGCAGGTATAATGTAGATGCCATTCATTTTGACGACTACTTCTATCCCTACCGGGTTAGCGGCAGCGAATTTCCTGATGAGTTATCATTTCAAAAATATGGAAACGGGCTTAGCAAGGATGACTGGCGCAGGAGCAATGTTGATTCCATTATTCTCTTTCTCAGCAAAACTATAAAAACAGAAAATCCCAATTGTAAATTCGGTATAAGTCCTTTTGGCGTTTGGAGAAATAATGATAAAGACCCCAACGGAAGTCTTACAAAAGCCGGCCAAACCAATTATGATGATCTATATGCTGATATTTTACTTTGGTTAAAAAATAAATGGATTGATTATGTGGCACCACAGATCTATTGGGAAATTGGTTTTGAGCGTGCCGATTTTCAAATATTATTGAAATGGTGGGCAGAACATAATTACGGCAGGCAGGTATATATTGGTCATGGCGTTTATAAAGCTTTTGAAAATAAATCGCCGGCCTGGAAAAACAGAAGTGAGTTACCACGCCAGTTGAATTTAATGAGGAGCTATAATAACATCCAGGGCAGTGTTTATTTCAGCAGCAAAACATTTAGCAGAAACCCGAATGGATGGAACGATTCGTTACAAAACAATTACTACCACTACCCGGCTTTAATGCCGCCAATGCCATGGATAAGCTCAGTAACACCGCCGCCGCCATTGGTGCGTTTAGATTCTTCAACTAATATTTTTACAGATAACCTCAGGATTTACATAGATAAGAAAGGCGATAACCTGGTAAATAAATATGTCGTTTATGTATTCAATGGTGCCTTGCCTGTAAATAAGGAAGATGCAAAAAACATAATGTCTGTCATATCTGCTGATCAGGCTTTTTTTGTACTTCCATTATCAGAATTGCCACAGGAATATTCTGCAATATCCATAGCAATTACAAGTGTGTCGAAAACCAACAATGAAAGTGCTTTAAGTAATCAAATTATTTTGGAGAAAAATGTCGAGGGCTGGATTTTCAGATAAAATTAAGGGCAGGCTTCAAATTGATTAACTTGATAGTATTGATTATGACAATTTTATCACTACAATAGATTAACCATTAGATAAAGCATAAGATTATGTTGTTATAAAAGGTTTAATTAAACTGATTTTGTTTGATATGATGGAGTGGATATATTTTTTTGCGTAAATAATTCCCCCCTAAGTTGAGAAATACTTAGGCTGACCCCTCAAATGCAGAGGGTTTTTTTATATTTACATGAATGGGAAAAAAGCAAAGTGTTGTTGTTTACGTTGATGGCTTTAACTTTTACTATGGGTTAAAAACAAAAGGTTGGAAAAAAAATATTATTGGTTGGATGTAGTAAAGTTTTTTGAAACTTTCATGAAGCCATACAAGAATTATTAAAAGTCGTTTATTTTTCTGCAACACCTCATCATAAGGGTAAATATTAAAGGCAAGACTTATTTTTTCTCGCAAATAAAGTAAACCCAAAATTTCATGTTGAATTAGGCAGATATCTTCCAAAACAATATCGATGTCGAAACTGTTCTAATATTCACTACACTTTTGAGGAAAAAGAAACAGATGTAAAAATAGCAACCGGTATGATTAGCGATGTTGTTAATAATGTATGTGATATTTGTATTTTTAGTATCAGCAGATAGTGATCTAATTTCTCCTATAGAATTCATCAGAAATTACAAACCCGAACACAAAATATTTGTTTATTTCCCTCCAAATAGATTTTCGTCAAATTTGAATGGACTTGCTAATAGTACTAAGAAATTAGATGGAAGTTCTGCCGCATTTTCGGCCAGCCTATTACCCAATAGTGTAACATTATTGACTGGGTATACGGTTTTAAGACCTGCTACTTGGGTTTAACTATAACTACTTATTTCATATAATTAATTGTAGTTACGGTTTAGCTGCAGCCTG
>JANLXV010000394.1:0-2219 GCA_031365305.1 Chitinophagaceae bacterium | reverse complement strand
TCATCTATCACCTTAGTTTTAAAAAGATAAAAGAGTGCATGTCTGTAATCTTCCTGTTCGGTATATACATTAGCTATATTAAAGTAAGTAACACCAATGGCATGTTGCTGATCTTTTAAATCTTCTTTCATTCTTAAAGATTCCAGGTACAGTTCCAGGGCTTTGGGATAATCGCCTACGCCAAAATATACATTGCCAAGAGCGTTGGTGCAATAAGCCTCACCTTTAGCATCATTAATTCTTTGGGCAAGCTGTAAGCCCTGCATGGCATATTGCAGCGCCGTATCAGGAAAGGCTGAAACATAAGCATAGCTTAAGCCTTCCAGCACAAGCACACGTGCAGGGCCTTCAGGCGTAGTGGTCAGTACCTTTTTTAAACTGTCTGTTTCTGTATTTTGTGCATCGGTATATTTAACCACATGCAAAAAGAGCAACAATATGATAAGCTTTCTCATGCAACATTACCTGCATTGAAATTAATAGAATATTTGATATTGTTCTGATATTACAAAATAATAATCCCGCCCTGCCAAAGCAATGCCGTTTGGGAATGGTAGTTATATTTGATTAACTGTTGTTAATTGGTACGATAATAGCAATATCAAGCAAATGGATATTATAATACAATCCCTCGGTTTTAAAGCAAGCGATCACCTTGAAGATTATATTAAACAAAAGTTAGGCAAGCTAAAACCTAACGACAATATTGTACGGGCAAATGTTGTGCTTTTTAAAGGCCCGGATAAGGCCGTGCAAAATAATTACTGTGAAATAAGACTTGAAGTGCCGGGCAATGATCATTTTGTAAAAGAACATTTTGCCGATTTTGAACAGTCTGTTGATACTGCTGTTGACACGCTCCAGAGCATATTGCGGAAGAATAATGAAAAAATAAGAGATCGCTGGAAGGGTAACGCTGATGAGGCTATATTATAAAAGCGAAAATGGTGGTTATCATGTTTATAGCAAGTCATTCAGAATTTCGCTGCTCTATTAAAGAAATATTTTAGTGATAAGTGTATCTTAAGCTTTTAAATTAATTTGTAATGTTTGTTAATTGCGTGATGCTATAATTTTGTAAGCACCTATGTCGCTGATTATTGTTATTGTTATTGTTGCTGTATTATTAGGCATATTGGTAAAGATCAACTTTGCTGATTCTGATGTATCAGTGCCTCTGCGTATAATTATAAGCGGCCTGATCCTGTTGATTTTTGCGGCAGGCATATATTACCTGGTAACGCCGGCTGCTTTACAAACAAAAGCAACAGAACCCGCAACAGATACTACTGCAAAAGCAGATACCCGTGCCAAAATCAAGGAAGTTGTACCGCCAATTGAAAATTCCGTAAAAGCACAAAAGCAAACTGTAGATACGCCAAAAAAAACTACTACAAAACTGGCTCCTGCTGGTGTTAAAACCGATACGATTGTTCAAAAAACGGACCTGGCAAAACCGGAAACTTCAAAAGATAATCTCGAAATTCTGCCAGTGCAGAATACTGCAAGCGATACGAGCCAATTCGATAATTATAAAGTAAAGCTGAAAGCCTATTTTTATAGCAAACCCGATGACGTCAGTCGCCGTACTGACTTTCTTTTTTTCTTCAGCAGCATCCCGCTCTCGGCGCTTGACGAAAAAAATGGATTTATACAAGTCTCTTTTAAAACAACACGTGGTAAAAGATATGAGGGCTGGTTAAAGAAAGATGATCTCGTGAATGTTGATCAATAGATATTATCAACATTATACATTTCAAACTTTACCTTAAGGGCAAAGTCCTGGTTATTGCCTCATCTATGCACTTCCTGATACTTTTTGCTGATAACGACCTTGCACGCTAAAATTTTTTAAGCAATGTTTAATCTGATCCTTCTAAATGTGTATAACACGCAGCGATATTTATAACATTAGGCCAAGGCTGGCATAATCTTTTATTGTTTTAAACTGCTTGCAATTTTTATTTTCTTTCTCTAATCTTTTACGATGAAAAAATATATTATTATGAGCTGTTTATCAGCTTCGCTTTGCTTAATAAATTCCTGTGCCCGTAACCCGGTTACCGGCAAACAACAGGTTGTATTAATATCCGAAAGCCAGGAAATTGCTATGGGCCTTGAAGCTGATCCGCAAATTGTGGCACAATACGGTCTTTACGAAGACACGGCTCTTCAAAATTTTATTAATAAAAGAGGCAATGAAATGGCAGCCATTTCTC
>JANLXV010000351.1:0-5347 GCA_031365305.1 Chitinophagaceae bacterium | reverse complement strand
CGGTGCAACCAGTCTTGCTACTTCGCACTCGTCCTTTCGACCCCAGGGAGAAACCTCCCGAAATGAAGACTGTATAGATTACATGAAGACATTGCGAACTAAAGTCAAGCCCGTGCTTAGCTACGCAGGCACCTCAAAAGTTTTGAGATTTCTCAGTCGTGCCTCCTTCGAAAAGACGGTGCAGTCTGACTTTCAACTTCGCACCTTACCTCCGCTAAAAGACGGCGCATTTAAGTTGTGCCTCCATCAAAAAAAAACGAACGAGCGTTAATGTGTAGAATAGCCGGTATAGCAGACAAGGCCTTACAAAAGGAAGCCCTGTTCTCTATTACCAAATTAATGTGCGATGTGTTACGCCATGGCGGTCCGGATGATGAAGGCATTTATTTATCTGCAGCTCATAACCTTTGCTTAGGCAACAGGCGGCTGGCCATCATTGATCTTAGTATTCACGGTCATCAGCCCATGAATTATGCCGGGCGCTTTCACATCACTTACAATGGCGAAATTTATAATTACAAGGAATTAAAAAGTGAATTGATGGCAGCAGGCCTGCATTTCCACAGCCATTGCGATACAGAAGTAATACTGGCTGCATTTGCACATTGGGGACAAAATGCTTTTGCAAAATTGAAAGGTATGTTTGCCTTTGCCCTTTGGGACTTGCAGGAAGAAACCCTTTACCTGGTTCGGGATGCAAGTGGCATCAAGCCATTATACTACCATCTCACAACAGAACGCATTGTTTTTGCTTCTGAAATCAGGGCTTTTAATGCAGTGCCCTATTTACAACAGGCTGATGCTGAATGGGAGGTTTACCTGCTGGCTTATGGTCATTTGCCTGAGCCGTGCACAACGTTAAAAGATGTGCAGCCGCTTACAAAAGGCTGTTGCCTTATCTATCATCTTCCAAATGGTGATCATTGTGTAAAGCCTTTTGCTACCACCAAGCAAACCACAGCAATTAATGATAAAGCCGGCGCAGAAGAGCAACTCAGGAGCGTATTTGGGAAGGCCGTAAAAAGGCACTTGTTTGCCGACGCACCCATTGGCATATTTTTAAGCGGTGGCCTCGATTCTGCAATCATTGCAAAAATTGCAGAGGTGCAAGAAAATATATCCCTAAATACACTATCCATTTTTTTTGAAGAAGAAGCGTATTCAGAAAAAAATTACCAGGATCTGTTAACAGCAGGCATAACATCAAACCATAGAGGTTTTTTATTACAGGAAAAACAATTTCACGATCATCTGCCCGCCATCATCAACGACATGGATTTGCCAAGCAGTGATGGTATCAACACCTGGTTTATTAGTAAATATGCAAAAGATAGCGGCTTAAAAGCAGTACTGTCCGGCATAGGCGCAGATGAATTATTTGGTGGTTATCCCTCTTTCAGCAGGATGAACAAAACTGCTTTGTTGGAAAAATTGCCCAATGCTGTTCTCAGGTCTGGCCGTATTACACAATCAAAAATATTAAGGCGTTTATGTTATTTAAGTCTTCATAACCCGCAGGGCAAATATCTTTTTCTGCGTGGGCATTTTATCCCGGTTGAAATTGCTGCTTATCTCGGCATTAGTGAAAAAGAAGTGTGGCATATTTTGGAACGGCCATTGTATAAACAGCAGGTTGAACATCGCTGCGCAAAAGACGAAGCCAGTTGGCTGGAGATTAACTTTTACATGCAAAACCAACTGCTGCGGGATGCTGATGTAATGAGCATGATTCATGGCCTTGAGATAAGGTTGCCTTATTTAGATGCGGATTTTATAGACCTTGTTGCAGCTATTGAACCACACATTAAATATTCGGGTCCATTAAAAAAACAATTGCTGATTGATGCCTTTCGCACTGTTTTGCCGGAGCCGGTTTGGAACAGGTCTAAAATGGGTTTTTCATTTCCTTTTAAAGAATGGTTAAGCCATGATGATTATATAAAAACAAGACTAAACACAGCAGATAAAAAAGGCTTGAATTATTTTTCAAAATTTGAACAGGGGCACCTGCATTGGTCGCAATTGATGACCTTAATGCTATTGGAAAAACGCTATGCCTGCTAAAATTCTTTTTCTCACTTTAAGAGTGTTTTCGCTAACAGGCGGTATTGAAAAGGTAAACCGTGTTGCTGGATATGTTATCAATAACATGAAGGAATTTTCTTTAAAGGTGTATGCACTTCACGACCATGATAAAGATGCCGATACCAAATATTTACCATCGCAGATATTCAAAGGGTTTAATAGCTCAAGCATTAAATTTGTTTTACAAAGTATTGCTGCCGGCCTCAAATCACGCATCATTATCATAAGCCACATTAACCTGCTGAGCCTTGGTTATGTTATAAAAAAGTTATCACCTAAAACTAAAGTACTGGTATTTGCGCATGGTATTGAAATATGGAAACCACTCAGTACACGGCAACAAAAAATGCTCAGGCGTTGTGATCGCATCATAGCCGTCAGCAATTTTACGAGGGATGTCATCATTAAAAATCAATCACTGTTGCCTGAACTATGTTCTGTTTTAAATAATTGTTTAGATCCATTTTTACCGGCACACTACGGTATATCAAAATCAGCGAAACTGCTTACAGAGTACGGGTTTGAGCCCGATGATTTTGTGATATTAACACTAACACGGCTTTCATTTAAGGAAAAATATAAGGGCTATGAAAAAGTACTGAAAGCCATGGCAGAGCTTAACGGGTCGTTACCAACGTTAAAATATTTGATTGTTGGTAAATATAATCCCGGCGAAAGAAAAAGGCTACAGGTCATTATAAATAATCTACACCTTGAGGGTGATGTTGTGTTTACAGGCTTTGTAGAAGATAGCAATCTCGGTGAATATTATACCCTGGCTGATGCCTATGTAATGCCGAGTAAAAAAGAGGGTTTTGGCATTGTGTTCATCGAAGCAATGAATTATGGTTTACCGGTGATAGCCGGCAATAAAGATGGCTCTGTTGATGCATTGGCTAACGGCTGTCTTGGTATGCTGGTTGATCCGGATGATCAGCCGGCCATTACATCCGCCATTCAAAAAGTAAGAGATAACAAAATAAAATATGTGCCGGACAGGGCTTTGTTGCTGGATAAATTCAGCAATGAAACGTATGCTAAAAATTTAAAACACATTTTATTAAGTGCGCTTAATTAATGAAAGCTGAGGAAGATATGGTGAATCCTGAACATGTAAAAGAAGTGCTTGCAGAAACAGGTTCTGCTGAGCCTGCCGAAGTATGGGATATGATTATACAGCCAAAGAGCGGGCTGCTAAATCTTAACCTGAAGGAACTCTGGCATTACCGTGACCTGATGATATTGTTTGTACGCCGCGATTTTGTGGCGCAGTATAAGCAAACCATCCTTGGGCCTTTGTGGCATTTTATACAGCCAATATTTACCACGCTGATGTTCCTCGTGGTATTTTTCAAGATAGCCAACATTCCTACAGACGGCGTTCCGCCAATATTATTTTACATGAGTGGCATCACAATATGGAATTACTTTTCGTCCTGCCTCACCAGCACATCCAACACCTTTCTTGCGAATGCCGGCATATTCGGGAAAGTTTATTTTCCAAGGCTCATCATGCCCATCTCAACTGTACTGTCGAACATTGTAAAATTCGGAATACAATTTTTACTACTTATGGTGATGATGATTTATTATGCGGCAAAAGGTGTAACATTTCATATCGGTTTTAATACATTATTTATACCTGTACTGGTATTGATGATGGCCGGTCTTGGTCTTGGCCTTGGCATTATTATATCGTCCCTTACCACAAAATACAGGGACCTGAATGTATTAATAGGCTTTGCTGTGCAATTGCTCATGTATGCTACACCCATTGCCTATCCGTTATCTTTTCTTAAACATAAAAGTTATTCCGCCTGGATACAATGGAACCCGCTAACACCGGTAGTTGAAGCTTTCCGTTATGCATTGTTTGGCAAAGGCGATTTTACAGCCGGCAGCTTAGGCTACAGCGCAGTGTTTATAATAGTGGTACTATTTATTGGCTTATTATCTTTTAATAAAGTTGAACGCACATTTATGGATACAGTGTGACAGAGGTACGCCCGGTGAACAAAGCAATTTTTTGAAATATCTTTGTGAAATGAGAACATTAAAAGATATGCCGGAACTTTTCAGGTTATTCCAGGATATGGATATTTATAAAAGATATGGCATTAAAAAGCTTGGTGTATTCGGATCATTTGCAAGAGGTGAAAGCTTTCATGATATTGATATATATGTTGAAGAAGAATTGGTCTGTCAGCAGGTGGTGGATTTAAAGAACTCACGTGAGAAAGAAACCGGTATTACATTCGATATCGTTGTCAAGAAAAATGCTGAGCCTGTTATCTTACATCGTGCTTTTAAAGACATGAAATATGCAACCGCATATTAAAAATGATTTACTTTATTTATTGCGCATTATAGAAGCTTCGCAGAAGATAATATTGTATGCTTCAAAATTTTCTGATTGGCAAACATTCTATTACTCGAATGATCAGTTGGAATTTAATGCATGCCTGAGTCAACTGATGCAGATTGGAGAGCAATCCAAAAAAATAAGTTTAGCCTTAATCAATAAACATACACACATTTCCTGGGTAAAAATCAAAGGATTTCGTAACCGCATTGTTCACGATTATATTGGGATTGACACAGAAAATGATTTCAGCGTTGTGAAAAATGGTGTACCTGAATTATGCGACCAAATGATGCTCGTAATTTCCGAAGAGCTTCAACAGGGAAACTTTGATAATGAGGAATTTGAGATTTCTAAAACAAGTCCATATCTTAAACACATTGACTTTAGCAGGTTTTCTTAAAAGATCTTTTTTACTTCCGGCCATCTGTTCATAACCCTCTGTCAACAGTTATTAAAATAGAAGATCTCTCCAAGCGCTACAGGTTGGGCGCTGTAGGCACGGGCACAATTAGTCATGACCTAAACCGGTTCTGGCAAAGAACAAGAGGTAAGCAAGATACTTATAGCTTGCCGGTTGATCATGATGGACTGCAACTCCAAAATAATAGTGATATATGGGCTTTACAACACATCAGTTTTGATGTTCAGCAAGGGGAGGTGTTGGGCATCATTGGTAGAAACGGCGCCGGTAAATCCACCCTTCTCAAAATATTATCAAGGACAACTGCGCCAACCAAAGGCACGGTAAAAATTAAAGGCAGGGTAGCAAGTCTTCTTGAAGTTGGAACCGGTTTTCATCCAGAATTAACAGGGCGCGAAAATATTTTTCTCAACGGCTCTATTCTCGGAATGCGCCAGTCGGAAATCAGAAGCAAGTTCGACGAAATTGTGGCGTTC
>JANLXV010000341.1:0-3126 GCA_031365305.1 Chitinophagaceae bacterium | reverse complement strand
CTTTATTTCTTCTTCAGCAAACAAGCCGTTAACTGAAGGAACCAATGTATATTCTGAGGTGAGCAGAACGGAAAGCTCATTGTCAATTTTATATTTTAATTTATTTCTCCTGATGATGTCTATGGCTGCATGCTTTGCCGTTTTATATAACCAGGCCTGCGGGTTTGCAGGCAGCTTGCCATATCGCCAGGTTTGCAGGGCTTTAAGAATTGTGTCCTGTACAACATCTTCTGCCTGTTGAATATTTGAAGAGCCGAAGAGCCTTATTAAAACAGCAACCATCTTTCCCGCCTCATTACGAAAAAGATGGTCAATGGTTTTTTTAACTTCCGGGTAGTCAGCATTTGTCATTCATTGCTACATTTTCTGTAACTGGCGAACTTCAACTTTGCCATCTTCGTCAAAAATGGGACAGCCTTTAGAAATTTCAACAGCCTCATCAATATCTTTGGCATTTACAATCAGGTAACCGCCTACCATTTCTTTCGCTTCAATAAAAGGCCCGTCCGTAACTACTTTATTCTTTCCGTTTACCTGTTTACCCTGCGGCTGCAATGGCTCTCCGCCAACAAGTATGCCCTTCTGCCCAAGGCCGCCCATCCAATCTATCCACCTTTGCATATTATCCATCGCAGCTTTTGAATCCTGGGCATTGTGCGCATGGTTATCACCACCTCTGAATAAGAACATAAACTTTTCCATCTGTTTAATTTTAGCGTTATAAATTAATTTTATATACCCTGATAACGAATGAGCTTTTAAAATTTGGACAAGGTCTTAAAACTATAATTTCGAATCTGCAAATGTTTAATAAAAAGATGTATTACTGTTCTTTTAAAGGTAGCTATTCTAAAAGTGAATAATATTGGCCTGCTTTAACTTTGTGTGAAGTGAACTCATTGCTTAAACCGCATTCAGTAATTCGGTACTAAGGATGAGATGCTGGTTTACTTCAAATAAAAAAGTTGCCTCAGTTAAAAGGCAACTTTTAATGCATAAAACTTTACTATCAGGCGATCTCTATCAACCTTGGTGGCTTTTGTTTGGCTTCTTCTTTTTTAGGTATCACCAAATGCAATAAACCGTTCTCATATTTGGCTTGTATCCTATCAATGTCCACCACATCTTTTTGTAAGTTTAATGTTCTCCGGAAAGCCTGATAGCTAAACTCTTTACGGGAATATTTTTCATCTCCCATATCTTCTTTTTGATTGCTTTTTTCAGAACTGATGATTAAAACATTGCCATCAAGTTCAACTTTAAAGTCGTTTTTTGTCATGCCCGGAGCAGCAACTTCAACCTCATAATTTTCAGCCGTTTCCTTGATATTTACCGCAGGAACAGTGGTATCGGTGTCAGAAAAATTTGAGTTGTTCCAGTTGAATACATCACGGTTAAAAAAATCATCAAAAAAAGTTGGTAATGGAGTGAAAATATTTCCATTTCTTTTAACGAGTGACATAAGTACCTCCTTTTTAAATAGTTTGAAAAATAATTTATAAGGCATAAAGCAACTGGTATACCAAGATATTTGGTTTATTTCAAAATGTGAAAATCTGTCGTACGCCGAATCAAATTTGTCAGGAAGAAGGGTCAAATTATCCGGGTGATAATACCTTTTTAAATGGAAGGGGAAGCACATGTTTTAAACCGGTAATTCAATGGTAAATTCTGTAAACTCTCCTTCTTTTGTATCTATCCGCAAATCACCGCCATGCGTTTTGGTAATGATGTCATAACTAAGCGATAAGCCAAGACCTGTCCCCTCTCCTGTTGGCTTTGTAGTAAAGAAGGGCTGAAATATTTTTGCAATCACTTGCGGCGGAACACCAGTGCCATTATCTCTTATGATGATAAGGACATGCTCACCTGTCTTCCTGGTGGTGACAATAATTTTAGGCTGGTAATCTCCTGGTTGTTTTGTTTTGGCAGCAGCGCTCACAGCGTAAAACGCATTATTAAAAAGATTAAGCAATACCCGGCCAATATCCTGTTGCACAACTTCTATTTTCCCGACAGCAGGATCAAGGTTTGTTTCCATTACTGCATTAAAAGATTTGTCTTTGGCCCTAACAGAGTGAAAAGACAATTTAAAATATTCGCTAACCAAAGCATTAATATCTACCGGTTGTTTGGCCTCCACGGTCATACGACTATGGAGTAACATATTCTTTACAATAGAGTCTGCACGTTTGCCATGATAGATGATTTTTTCAAAATTATTTTTTATGTCAGCATGAATCTCATCTTCAAGTTTTGGATCACGGGGTTCGCTTTCTCTTATTACTTTTAATTCGCCTAATAATTCAGTATTGATATCAGAAAAATTATTAATAAAATTCAGTGGATTCTGTATCTCGTGTGCAATGCCTGCAGTAAGCTCACCAAGCGATGCCATCTTTTCTTTTTGGAGTAACTGCATCTGCGTGGCCTGCAGATCCTTCAACGCTTCCTCAGTCATTATCTTTTGCTTTTGCAGTAAAATATATGCACGTTGCTTTTGTTTATTATTGCGCCACAATAAAAGGGCTATTGCCAGGAACACCAGCAATGCCGCTACAGTAGCATACAATTTAATGCGGTTTTGATATTTTATTTTGGCAACTTCTATCACTTGCTGCCGTTGCTGCTCCAGCAGTTTCAGGTTTTGTACTTTTTTTATTTTCTCTACATTATACAGGCTATCCTTTGTTGCTATGCCCAGTTCCTGGTATTTGAAGGCACTATCGAATTGGTTTGCCGATTTATACGCCTCTCCCAAAAATGTGCTGGCTTCCAACACCTGTTTTAAAAAAGGCGCTTCCTGTGCAACCTGCAAAGCCTGCCTGGCATACCATATTGATGAGTCTGGTTTTGCAAGTGCCTTATACGCTTTTGCCAGTCCGAAATAATCTGAGGATAATACTTCATTATCATTAATAGCTTTTACATACACAATACTTTGGTGGTAATAATCAGTAGCAGCCGGCATCATTTTTTTAAAGAGGTAGATTTCGCCATAATTATTGAGCATTGCACCCATCATATTTTCATCCTTTAAACGTATCCCGAGGTCATAAGCCTGCTTTGCATAATATAAGGCTGAGTCTGCCATTTTCATCCTGAGATAAATACTGCTTAAACTGT
>JANLXV010000338.1:0-1635 GCA_031365305.1 Chitinophagaceae bacterium | reverse complement strand
CCATTGGGAGATACATCCACTACCCGCATCGTGATTTCAGGTATTTCTTTTACTGATAATTTTTACCATCTTTCAGCGGGCGACTCCATCGCCAACCCTGTTTATAATTCTTCTAAAAATCTCTCATTGCCGGTGCAGGGCTCAGTGTTTGATGAGGGCAACGGCGCTAACTCCGGCGGCTGTTCTATAAAAACAGATAATGCAAAAATTAACCTGGCGCAAACCGTTCGTAACGGTGTGTTTGGTGATAAGCCGGTAAATGATATAAGAAAAGATTTTGAAATTTTTTACCGGCTGAATGATCAGAGTGATAAAGCCCTAAACAAATTAAAAGTTCGTTTATATTATTATGATACCATGGCTGATGTACCGACAGATCTTTTAAAAACACTTAGCGACCGCCAAAAAGATGGTGTTTTTATTGAATCGAAAATTTCTGCCGCAGGTTTGCAAAACCCAACATCTATTAATAAAGCTGCAGCACCCCGGCCGCCCTGCATCATCATTATTGCTAATTAATTTTTCTCAGATCACATTGATCCAGTCAAATCTTTTCACTCCTTTTTTATATGGTTGATGTTAAGTTATAACCGGCCTTATACCGGCTTATCATCCAATTGGCAACCTTCTGAAAGTTTTGTGCGTTTATTGTAACAACATTTAGCCAAAGCTGCCGCTGGCAGTTATCTGCTAATAATTTCATTTAGATTTGGCAGCCCATTACATGTCAGTCAAATCCGTTATTATACGCTTATTTATTTTAGCTTTCTGCACGCATAGCCATGTAGCAGGACAAAGCAATCAGCAGCAAACAGGCCGCAATACTGATGTTTGGAATATCTATAAAACAGCTAACCATTTGCATGCTAAAGCAGATGCCACACAAAATACTACGCTACAGGAAAAACTGAACAAAGCTGCTTTAGCTGCTTTCCTAAAACTTATACAATCCGGACGTGTACCTGATTCGCTGCTATTTCACTGTTATGAAAAAGCCGGCCTGCTTTATCATTTTTTTGATAGTACAATACCCGCTAAACAATTTTATAAAAAAGCAATAGGTATAGGAGAAAAGCTGCACACCATTCCTGATTCATTTCTGTTTAAACCTTATCTTTTTTCAGGCAGCATTTTATACGATCAGAATTTATATGATTCGGCTTTATTTTATTTTTCTAAAGCAGAAAAAATAACCGACAGGTATACCAGGCCGTTGGAAGAAACAGAACGCCTTTACAACCGGCTTGGGGTAATGAATTACGAAACAGGAAACTATCGCCTGGCCAATATTTATTTTGAAAAAGCCATTACGGCGCTTGTACCTTCAAACGCTTCATATAAAAACTTCCTGGTTAATTATAACATGAACATCGCTTCAAATATGGTGAAGCTGGAAGAGTATGATAAGGCCAGGACGTTGCTTCAGTCTATTTTACCTTACCAGCTTCATGGCAACGAAATTCATCATAATCTTGGTATCATATTCCTGCGGCAGGGTAATTATTATAAGGCGCTCGGTGAATTCAGGCAGGTTAGTTATACAAACAATGGTAAAAATATTGAGCTGTACGGTAACCTGGCAGAAACCTTTTCCCATCTGTTTCAAAAAGATTCATCAGATTTTTATACACAGAA
>JANLXV010000335.1:0-4974 GCA_031365305.1 Chitinophagaceae bacterium | reverse complement strand
GCAATAGCTGAAGAAATAAAGTATGGCTATAGAAACTGATTTGCTCCAAAATACTACCGACGATGTTAAAAATACTTCCGGCCAAAACATAGATGCTACAAGTGCGGCAAATGACTTACCAGACTACATGGAACTGACGGCTGCTGCTCAATGGCTTAAATTTCCACGCAGTGTAGAGGTTGATTTTAAACAGCATTACTATTATTCAACCATACAGGTTACCCGCTGGGCATTCGTGGCCGGCTTCCTGTTGTATAGCATGTTTGGTTATCTTGATCTTTATGTTGCACCAATCTCTCTCAAACAGGTTTGGCTCATCAGGTTTGGTATTGCCTGCCCTACTTTGATTTTTGTTGTGTTGTTAAGCCTACTTAAAAAACCTGCACCATTTATGCAGCTTTTCAGCGCCATTGCTGCTACAATCGGCGGACTTGGCATTGTAGGAATGATATTGGTAACAGAACCCCGGCGAAGTAGCTAATTCACATTATTACTCAGGCTTGTTGCTTTTTATGTTATTTACCAGCAGTTGGCTCAGGCTGCGTTTTTGGTATGCACTTGCAACAAATACCATTGTTATCATTTGCTATGAGATCGTAGCGATTTATGAACAGAATTTGTTGGCAGATGCCCAGGGCTACGTACAGTTTTTACACAATAACTTTATTTTATTGGGCACCTATGTTGTTGGTGCATTTGCTAATTATTCACTTGAGCGACATACCCGCATTAATTTTTTACAAAAGCAAACCATTGAGGCAGAAAAAAATAAAGTAACTGTGCAAAGATTAGCTATTGAACAGCAGGCTAATGAACTATACAAAACCTTAACCACTTTAAAGGAAACGCAGGCACGACTTATAAACTCTGAAAAGCTTGCCTCCTTAGGAGAATTAACTGCAGGCATTGCACATGAAATAAAAAACCCACTAAATTTTATTACAAATTTTTCAGAAGTGAATATTGAATTGCTTAATGATTTTGAGCATGAAGCAGGCGTTGGAAATAAAGAGGAGACACTGGCATTGACAAAGAATATTAAAGAAAATCTTGAAAAGATTGCTTACCACAGTAACCGGGCAGATTCTATAGTAAAAAGCATGCTAAAGCACAACAGTAAAGGCAACGAGCAAAAACAAACAACTGACATCAATGAACTGGTAGATGAGTATCTCCGTTTGAGTTATCAGGGCTTACGGGCAAAAGATAAAGATTTTAACTGCAAAACAAATCTTGATCTTAGCGACAATATTGGAAGAATCAGCATTGTGCCGCAGGATATTGGCCGGGTTGTACTTAATCTTTTTACCAATGCTTTTTATTCAGTCAATAAAAAAAAAACTCTCACCTAACAAGTACAAACCCATAGTATTTGTAAGCACTAAAAAAATTGTATTCACATCTGATACAGGTGTAGAGCAGGATGGCATTAGTATAACAATAAGAGACAATGGTATGGGCATAAGCGAAAAATTTATGGCTAAAATTTTTCAGCCATTTTTTACCACCAAGCCATCCGGCGAGGGCATTGGCCTCGGCTTATCCTTAAACCATGATATTATAACCAAAGGGCATGGCGGCACAATAACAGTGGAATCAAAAGAAAATGAGTTTGCAGAGTTTATTATACAACTGCCGTTGTAAGTAAATAATATTACAAAGCGGTAGCTTAAAAGTTGATACTTTACTTAGCGAAATCCTTACGATTAAAACTTATGATATGATGAAATACCTAATCAGTGTATGTGCAATTTTTTTATGGCTTTCTGCCTGCCGCCCATCTAACAAAACAACGACAGGAAATGGTTGGGTAAAGCTTTTCAATGGCAAGGATATTAAGGATTGGATTGTTAAAGTTCATCATCATGAGGTGGGTATAAATTATGGCAATACTTTCCGTGTAGAAGATGGATTGATAAAAGTGCGTTACGATGAGTATGGCGATTACAATGATCAGTTTGCTCATCTATATTTTAAACAGCCTTTCTCTTATTTTCATTTAAAGCTTGATTACCGCTTTACCGGCGAACTGCAAAAAGGTGCACCGGAATATACACTCTTAAATAGTGGCATTATGTTTCATTCACAGGATCCACGCAGTATGCCCAAAGAACAAAACTGGCCCATATCAATAGAAATGCAATTGCTGGCGGGCCTCGGCGATGGTAAGCCCAGACCTACAGGAAATATGTGTTCGCCGGGAACCGAAATTGTTTACCAGGGGAAAATGTATAACGGGCATTGCCTGAATTCTACCTCTAAAACCTATGACAAAAATGTGTGGGTACATGCTGAGCTTATTGTACTGGGAGATTCGCTGATCACACATCTTATTAATGGCGACACTGTATTACAATATAGTAAACCAACTATGGGCGGTGGTGTGGTACAAGGCTACGACAGCACACTGTGGCAACCGGGCAAAGCGCTTATCTCAGGCTTTATAGCGCTGCAAAGTGAAGGGCAGCCGATTGATTTTAAGAATATAGAATTGAAAAGATTGAGATAATTCCCGAATCTTAAACTACTTGCCTCCTTCAGCACAAAATTATAGGATGCCAGAGGGTTTTAGGAAAGCACAAAAAATTATATCAGTATATTTAAATTTTTTAATAACGCTATAAATAAATCAATATGAGCAACCATAAACAAGTAGGCATCTGGATGGATTCAACTGAAGCAGTGATTGCAGGCAGAGAGCACCTGCACCAGGGAGACTATGAACTAATTGGTCATGTAGCAGGTGAGCATGCCCCGGCCAATTCCAGTGAAAAAACTGCCAATAATCATGCGAAAGCTTTACAGGTAAAGTTTTTTAAGGACATAGCTTCCCATGTGCCAAATATGGTAGAAGTGCACGTGACCGGCACGGGAAAAGTACAGGAACAATTCATCAATTATTTGGCTGAAACGGCACAGTTTAAAAATGTAAAAACATCAGAATCCACCTCTAATAAAATGAGTGATGAAAAGCTGTTAGAATTTTTACTGGGACATAAGTAAAAAAAACTGCAAACCTGTAAGCCGGATTCTGTATTCCGCCGGGGCGGAACGGTCATCATTTATCTGGCCGCAACATTACTGTTACGATCGTGCTGCCTACCCATCAACATCGAACGAGCAGTTCTCAGGCGTTGATTTACGTGGCATTACAGCCCATAAGGTTTACCCAAAAATATTGTTACCAATACTTCCCGTAGGCTCTTACTCTACGTTTTCACCCTTATCCACCAGAGGTGGACGGTTATTTTCTGTGGCACTTTCTGTTTTCCGCTAAGGCGGAACCCCGGCCGTTAACCGGTATGGCGCTCTATGCTGTCCGGACTTTCCTTTCCGCATTGCTGTGGAACGATAACCCGGTTTGCAGTTTTATAAAATTACAACAATCATTAGTCATTAGGTCAACAGTCATCGGACATTGAGTGTTGAATATTTCATTTTTAATTTTTCATTTTTAATTTCTAATGACTGAATGACAATTGACTTCTTTTATTTGTACTCAAAAAATATTTCCGTAGCACCATAACCAAAAGCCGGATGATACTGGTTGATGAATGATTTTACTTCTTTTTTATACTTCAGAATTTCATGCACTTCATCTTTTAGTTTGCCGGTACCGACCCCATGTATAACGATAAGTTTAGGCTGGCGATGCGCTACGGCAAGCTCATAAAATTTCTCGAACGTTTTTAATTGCAGGGAAAGAATTTCAAAATTGCTTAACCGCTTCCAGTCGTCTGATAATTTTTCAATATGAATATCAATTACAGACCGTGCCGGTTCCAACTTACTCCTGGCTTCACGAATATTATAGAGCGCTGTGTTGCTGGTAAAGGCCTCGGGCTTATCAAATAAAGATTTATCAGGGTAGTCTTCAAATAATATATAAGAAAATGTCGGCTGATTATTTAAGCGGCTCTCTTCAATCTTTTTAAACAATTGCTTTGCCTTTAGTTTTACAGAAGCTTCATAATATTCAGCCTTATTTTTCTCAGGAGTAAGTAAAGAAAATTCAAAAGAAAATTTTGGAGAGTCATTCAAATTCTCAAATAGAATATCGTGAATATAAAATTCTGACAGTGGTAAAACTTCATTGGTTAAATCAAATGATTCTCCGTTCAGGTAATTGACATTATAAATAAAATGATAGCCTTTATCTGTTTGGTTGATGAGGTAAAGCTTAAAGGTTTCAACAATATCATCTTCAAAAACATCTTTATTAAAAACCGGCAAAAAGCAAAGCCAAACGCCTTTGGAGACGGCTTGCTTTAATGCATTTTTTTCTTTCTTAATATTATCAACATACTGTTTTTGCTTAGGCGGTACAAACGATTTTTTTTCGGTAAACATGGTGAAATAAGGAAAATCAATCTGGTCCATATACACCGGGAAACGCACCTTATCTACCTCTATCAATACCATTTTATCATTGATGACATCAACCACCGTTCCTTCTTCCTTTGAATGAAGAACAAGTATTTTATCTCCTGGCTGGTACTTCATAACTATGTAATCCTTCTTACAAAGTTACAGGAAGTATCAGTGTGCTAAAACGCCGGTAATTTGGATGATCACAGCCCTTTGTAATCTTTAGCCAGGTGGCTGTGGTGCCTGCTGTATAAAAAATAAATCACGAGGCCTATAGCCAACCAAATTAAAAACCTGTACCAGTTGGTATGGCTCTCCTGCGCCATCAGGTAAAAGCAACTTAATAAACCTGCAACAGGAATAAAAGAATAATTTCTTTTAAAGGCGAGGATAGCTACAATTATACAGACTGTGAAAAATAAGAGCATGGGGAAGCCTTCCTCAGATAATAAAGACCTTAGGTATTCAGGGAATTTAAGGCCAATGATGAGGAATATTAAGAGGATGAAACCCGGCACAATATATTTTCCGTTGACATAAGGTACTTTAAAACCAGAGGGCGGTTTGTTACCATTACTGTCTAACACCAAAACACCGGCGCATACC
>JANLXV010000519.1:0-2621 GCA_031365305.1 Chitinophagaceae bacterium | reverse complement strand
AAGCGCTATTCCTACAGATCATCCTTTATCTGTAGGTATGTTAGGCATGCATGGCAACTACGGCCCTAATGTATTAACAAACGAGTGTGATGTTTTAATTGCTATAGGCATGCGCTTCGATGATCGTGTAACCGGTCGCTTAGATAAATATGCCAAGCAGGCTAAGATCATACACCTTGATATTGACCCTTCAGAGATTGATAAAAATATAAAAGTACAGGTACCTGTTTGGGGCGATTGTAAAGAGACATTACCCATGCTTACCGATCTTGTGGAAGCAAAAGTATATCCCCGCTGGCTACAACGTTTTAAAGAATTTGAAGAGAAGGAAATTGAAAAAGTGATACATGATGAAATGAATCCTTCGGGAGACATTCTTACTATGGCTGAAGTAATAAAATACCTAAATAAACTTACTGAAGGCCATGCAATTATTGTAACAGATGTTGGTCAACACCAAATGGTGGCCTGCCGTTATGCGAAGTTTACACAATCAAAAAGTAACATAACCAGCGGTGGCCTCGGCACAATGGGTTACGCATTGCCTGCAGCTATTGGTGCAGCTTATGGCGATCCTTCACGCCCAACCGTTGCCATCATTGGTGATGGCGGTTTTCAAATGACTTTACAGGAGCTCGGCACAATCATGCAATTTAAACCTAAAGTCAAGATCATTATTTTAAATAACCAGTTCCTGGGAATGGTTAGGCAATGGCAACAGCTCTTCCATGAAAAACGATATTCTTTTGTAGATATAACGAGCCCGGATTTTGTGCAGGTTGCAAAAGGCTTTGGCATTTCCGGCAAAAGCATTTCTACAAGAGATGTTCTGGAAAGTTCTTTAAAAGAAATGCTGGATCATGATGGCAGCTTTCTTCTGGAAGTTATGGTGGGAAAGGAAAATAATGTGTTCCCTATGGTACCACAAGGGCGGGGTGTTGCAGAAATTATTTTAAGCAGGGAAGAACTTTAATTTTACTTTTTATGAACAAGCAGGAATATACAATAACCGTTTATACTGAAAACCAAATCGGTTTACTTAATCGGATCGCCATAATTTTTTCGAGAAGAAAAATAAATATTGACAGCCTTAATACGTCACCCTCTGAAGTAGAAAGTGTGCACAGGTTTACTATCGTAATAAACGAAACCGAAGACGTGGTTAGAAAACTATGCCGCCAGATTGAAAAACAGGTAGAAGTTTTAAAGGCTTACTATAACACAGCCGACGAAATTGTTTGGCAGGAGCTGGCTTTATATAAAGTACCCACAGATATTATTGCTGAAGAAGTAAAAGTTGAAAGGCTGCTTCGGGAGCATGGTGCAAAGGCTGTAGTTATCCGTAAAGATTATACAGTTTTCGAAGTGGCTGGTCATCGTGAAGAAACTGATAACCTCATCAAAGTTTTAGAACCATTTGGCCTTATTGAGTTTGTGAGAAGCGGGCGTGTTGCAATCATAAAGAACAGCGATGGCTTTCATGAAAAATTGAAAGAGTTTGAATACCGTGAACCGGGCGAAGATGCTATGGAAAATGAATATCTTAACCAGAATGAAAAAGTGTTTTCGATGTAACAGTTATGGATAAAGTTTTTGATATTATTAATGCAACCCGGAAAAATTTTTTAAACCTGGTGAATGGTTTATCGCTTGAGCAATTAAATTTTGTTCCTCAAGATTTTAATAATAATATAGCCTGGAACTTTGGGCACATCATTGCAAGCCAGCAAATAATTTGCTATGTAAAGGCAAACCTTGACCCATCATTGCATACCTGGATAGTAGAAAAATATAAGTTTGGCACAGGGCCAGAAAATTTTATTACAGCGGATGAAATTAATTTGCTTAGCGAAGAGTTATTTTTATCCATAGAGCAGCTTTATGAACATGTGAAAGCAGATCATTTTAAAAACTATGCGCCTTATACTACAAGGTTTGGTGTGGAGATCAACAATATCAACGATGCTATTAAATATTTTTCATCACATGACTCTTTGCACTATGGTTATTCGATGGCCCTAAAAAAATTAGTCGTAAATAATTAAGTATAACCCTACTCTCATTTTTAAATTCAAAAACAATAACATGGCAAAATTAAATTTCGGCGGTGTAGAAGAAAATGTAGTTACAAGAGAAGAGTTTCCGTTAAGTAAAGCACAGGAAGTTTTAAAAAATGAAACTGTTGCTGTTATAGGCTATGGCGTTCAGGGACCGGGCCAGGCTTTAAATCAAAAAGACAATGGTATAAATGTTATTGTTGGTCAAAGAAAAAATTCTAAAAGCTGGGATAAAGCGGTTAATGATGGTTTTGTTCCTGGCACAACATTATTCGATATTGAAGAAGGATTAGAAAAAGGAACGATTATTTGTTACCTGTTGAGTGATGCTGCGCAGATTGCGCTATGGCCTACTGTAAAAAAACATCTTACACCGGGAAAGGCTTTATATTTTTCTCATGGTTTTGGTATAACGTTCAATGAGCAAACGGGCATTATTCCGCCGAAAGATGTAGATGTATTTTTAGTGGCGCCAAAGGGTTCTGGTACATCATTAAGAAGAATGTTTTTACAGGGGCGTGGGCTCAACAGCTCTTATGCCATTTTCCAGGATGCTACAGGAAA
>JANLXV010000309.1:0-2587 GCA_031365305.1 Chitinophagaceae bacterium | reverse complement strand
ATAGAGTATATTAAACACAGTATAACTTTTAATTTATTATTAGTAAAAATATAAACTGCCAATCTTTGTGTATTGTAAAAAAACGACAGTCTTATTGCGTTAAAATAATTTGTACACCCGCTCAAAATGGTTACAACTACTCAAATAAAACCGGCGCTTATCCTGCAACCTTTTGTTAGTTGTTACGGGCTGCGGACATTTAATACAGGAGACTCTAAGATGCCGAGGCCAATGCATGCAGTGCAGGAGTATTACCTGACATTTTTCCTGAAAGATAAATTTTGTGATTTGTCTGATGACTCCGGCAAACCTATGGGTAAATTGTCAAATGCAGTTACAACCATTTTTACACAATCACAAGGCTGTACTTATTGGAAAGGGGACTATGCTTTGTTCCATGTGCAAATTAAATGCAATGGCTTATTTGCAATATTTGGTATTCCGCAAAGCATATTGATAAATGCAATTGTGCCTCTTGGGGATATTTTAGGGGAAGACAACAGGTTACTTACTGAAAAATTTGAGTCTTCGAAAGATATTTTAGAAATGGGCATGCACATGAACAAATATCTCATTGGAAAGCTTTTATCGCGAAAACAAAAAAGCTATGCAGCCGCCATTTCATTTACGTCCAATATTATTTTTCGCAATAAAGGACTTGTATCTATAGATAAGCTTGCAGTTAAAGCCAATATGAGCTTTCGTAACTTTGAAAGAAGGTTTATTGAAGAAGTGGGCATGCCGCCAAAATTATATGCCCGGATAACAAGGTTCTACAATGCACTTGAAAACAAAATGCTGCATCCATATAAGCCATGGACGGCTATTGTCTACGAAAATGGCTATTTTGACCAGGCACATTTTATAAAAGAAGTCAAAGCATTTTCTTCTAAAACACCCGAAGAACTTTTTAAATATACACCTCCGCCTGAAGAAAATTTTATAACAAAAGTTGAAGAATGAAAATGATCGCTTTTGGAATTAGAAAATACAATACTTCTTAAGATTTACCTATCAATTACCGCGGCTCAATAAAATTGCGGATTATAAACTTATAAAATGAAAACAGCGCAGGTGAGATAAATGTAGAATCAGCTCCAGATATTTTCAAAAATGATGGAGAAAGAGCAGCCGTTCAAAGTAAATGCAAAAGGTTCTTTCTGTTTTACTGGGGCATTGCCATATTTGTTTTCCATTAACTCAAAAACTTCAACAGTCCTGTTATCAGCATCAACAATAATATAGTACAGTATCTGTTGTTGCTGATAAATTTCAAACTTAGTATGCCGGTCTTTCAAAGCAGTTGCAGGAGACAGAATTTCAACCACGATGTCAGGCGCAAAATCTAAAAACTGTTTTGTGATGGGCTTGCAGACAATCAATAGATCCGGATTAAGAACGGTGTCTTCTTCAACTTTGTAATCAATAGGTTGATAAACTTTGCAATCACATTTTCCCATTTTAAGTGCCGATCTGAATTCAGCCGAAAGGTTTGCTGCCACTGCCTGGTGCTCCGGTCGCGGCATAGGGCTCATGGCATAGGGAATACCTTCAATCAATTCCCACTGGCCCTCCCACCGGCAATAATCTTTGTAGGTGTAGTGTGGTAATATTTTGTTAGGATAACCCATCTTTCAAAGTTATTAAATATTTCTGCTGACTACCGATTGTAATATGGATATACTATTTCTCCCTTTATCTTTGCCCCGCTTGCAGCATTGGCTTAATTTATAAATATTATTATGGCGTCTGACCAATTTAAATCTCCCGACTATTTTTTAGTGGATGACCTTCTTACGGAAGAACATAAATTGATTCGTGAAACGGTGAGGAATTATGTAAAAAAAGAAATATCACCCATTATTGAAGACTATGCCCAACGGGCGGCGTTTCCTGAACATATCGTAAAACAATTAGGCGATCTTGGCTGCTTTGGGCCAACAGTGCCTACGGAATATGGCGGCGGCGGCCTGGATTACATTGCTTATGGTCTTATGATGCAGGAACTGGAAAGAGGTGATAGCGGTGTGCGTTCAACAGCCAGTGTACAAGGCTCGCTGGTAATGTACCCGATATATGCTTATGGGAGCGAAGAACAGCGCAATAAATATTTACCTAAACTGGCTTCAGGCGAATGGCTTGGTTGCTTTGGCTTAACAGAGCCAAATTACGGCAGCGATCCGTCAGGCATGTTGAGCAACTTTAAAAATGCCGGTGATCATGTGATATTAAACGGCAGCAAAATGTGGATTAGCAATGCGCCTTTTGCGCAGGTAGCTGTTGTTTGGGCCAAAAATGAAGAAGGTGTTATACATGGATTAATTGTAGAACGTGGCATGGAAGGCTTTACTACACCAACTACGCATGGTAAATGGAGCCTGCGGGCCAGTGCTACCGGTGAATTGGTTTTTGATAATGTGAAGGTGCCTAAAGAAAATATTTTTCCCAATGTAAAGGGCTTGAAAGGGCCATTGGGTTGTTTAACTAAGGCCAGGTATGGCATAGCCTGGGGCGCAATTGGTGCGGCTATGGATTGTTATGATACAGCCTTACGTTATTCAAAAGAACGGATACAATTTGACAGGCC
>JANLXV010000297.1:0-1988 GCA_031365305.1 Chitinophagaceae bacterium | reverse complement strand
GTTTTAAAAAGAGGCTGTGTTGTTAGCATGAGACAGCCTCTTATTTTTTATTGGTATAGATGGTAAAGAATAAATTCGCCATCTGTTAGTGTAAGCGTCCGTGTCTACTTAAAAAATCTAAATCCAAATTTTAAGCATCATACTCATTCTCCACCTCAACAATATTTGAGTGGTGACACTTATCAAAATATGATGTCTACAATCTGATCATTATTATCAATGCTCGTGAAGACCACATCCTGGCAAATACTAATTTTAATATTTATCATTCCAAATCATTTACTCAAGTCGCCCAAAAATCATTCGAAGCATTTTCTTAATATTTTTAACCCTTTTTCAAGATGTAATAGACATACACATAAGTTTTGATAAATATGTGAACCAGTTGAGGAAAGAAGAATTTTTAAGAAGCTAATCGTACAATTTCAATCTCTGTACCCTTCTTAACAGCCTCTGTTGCGAGTGTTTGAATTTTATTTGTTATTTCTAAAGAGTAGTATACTTCACCACAGTTATCACAAATTTCAGCTTCAGCATCCCGGAACACGAGCAGGCTTCCATCTTTTTCGATAGTGCAGGTTGTTTTGCCTTTGTGTGTTGTTCCTGTTTTACAGATAGAGCATTTCACGTTACTTCATTTTAATTTTAAAGTCAGCATCCCATAAATTTGAATCAGGATGATAGCAGGTGATTATAATACAAGTGTCATCTTCTGAATTTTGAGCTACAACAACATGTATCGGTTTAGTGTTTACAAATTTAAGAAAAAGAAAACCGGGATAAGGTTTATCATCGGTATATGTTGCGATTGTTTCGCCGTAATTTATTGCTTCAAGTATATCATCTATACTAATTTTTCTTTCAATCATTGCTTTTAAGGCATGGTTGCTGAATACATAATTGCTGCACTTTAATTGCATTCTACAGATAATATTAAAAGTGCTTATCCGCTTTCTGATTGCGATCCCTTCAATCATTTAAACAATGCACGCTACATTGATTATTTCATCAATGCCCGTGAAGATCACATCCAAGCAAATATGAATTTTAATATTTATCATTTTGCGGCAGAGCATGGCCTGGGCTGGGTTGTAAGTAAAAACCAAATCGTTTACTTAAAGCCCGCCAACCTTATGGAGACCGTTGTTATAGATTCTGTGCTTTTAAAATTAGGCGCAACAGACCTGTTGGTTGAAATGAAAATGTGGAACGAGCGAAAGGATAAATTAAAAGCTGTTATGTGGACTAATTTAGTACACATCAATATTAAAACACAAAAGCCCAAAAATCATTCGCAGCACCTGCTTGATGTGTTTAAGCTCTTTGAAGATTCTATAAACGCAGACATAAGTTTTGATGAACGTGTGAAACCGGCGAAGAACATGTGATGCTTTGAATCTTGACAATAACAGTACTGCAAATTTTATTAGAGCAAAGAAATATTAGCTTTGTAACAATTGAAGTGATATGCCCGTTATAGCAATGTTTTATGGATTAATTGTAAGTATGTATTATCTGGATACCAAACAGCATAATCATCCTCACATTCATGTAAAGTATGGGGAGCTTGAAGCCAATCTATCAAATTCCCGAAGGTTGTTTGTTAGAAGGTTCTTTGCCGTCTAATAAAGAAAATTAATCCAGGCATGGATTGAAATTCATAAAGAAGATCTAATGGCTGATTGGCAATTGGCAGTCACTGGTAATACTATTTTCAAAATTGATCCTTTAAAATAATGAATCCAAGAGCACAAAACATCTTATATAAAAGTCCTTACAATCTCATTGTTACTTTTACGAATGGGGAAGTAAAAAAATTTGATTTGCTACCTTACTTAGATTATCCAATTTATCAGAAGCTCAAAAACGAATCTTTGTGTAGTAGAGCTATTGTGGAAAATGGAACAGTTGTATGGAATGATGAAATTGACATTGATCCCGATCGCCTTTATTTAGAAAATGTTCATTGTGCTTTCGGCGATGTGGAA
>JANLXV010000295.1:0-2669 GCA_031365305.1 Chitinophagaceae bacterium | reverse complement strand
TCAATATAAAAGTCCGGTGCATTTTTTTTAATCGCCGTCTCAGGAAATCCGTCTAACACATCAAAAGTTTCTGGTTTTTCATCTTTGTAAGTACTGCCTGCTAATATGATAGGTTTTTGTCCTTTCATTCGCCCAACGGCTCTCAGGGCCATGATCACGGCAGTTTTATGATGCCCGTGCTGGCCTGCATACGGTAACATGGTAACAACATAATCATACTTATTTGCGGCCAAAATATGGTCTAATTTATTTTCAATAAATGGAATATCCCATCTTTTGCCGCTAACATAAGGCACGGGATCAAGATTATAAAAATCATCGGGCTGATCAAAGAAATAATATTGCCTGATGCCTAAGATATCTCCGGCAGCCATAATTTCTTTTTTTCTAATTCGCGGTAGTTCGGAACGGCCAACAACTGAATCGGTAAGGTTAAGGCCGTAATAAACTGAGCCAAGTTCAGAGCCGTTGAAACCTCCTGAGCCATCGGTTAGCAAAGCAAGATCCACCGTGCCTTTTAATTCATGTGTAATTTTATACAGAAAAACCGGGAAACTTGTTTCATCATCAGGGTGTGCATTTACTACCAATACTTTCGGACCTGCCTGGGAAAATGCATGGTTATTTACCAGCAGGGTTAGCAGAAAAGAGAGGGCAGTAAATTTTAAATTTGAAATATGCATCAATGATAAATTTTAGTTTTTTGGAACTCTTTAGACACAGGTGAAAACTTTTATTTTAACCCCAGCACATCCATACCCTGTTCGAATATTACATCCACGGGGATGCCTTTTTGTTGCAGTTTATCCAGGTCCCTTTGCAGGTCAGGTTTTACAAGTGCTTTAGTTTGTTGTAAAGCTGCAACGCCGGCTTTATCACCATTGCCCTGCAGCTTAAGAATAACCTTACTTAGGTCGTTCATTGCGGTGCGAAACTTATCATAGTTTACTTTATAATGGCCGTCAGCGGTTTTTTCAAATGCGCCTTTTTCTTCAAAAAAATTAAAGGCCAGCATGTTTGCTTTACCATGCGCCTCGCCTGCACCAAAGCGTACACTGCGTAAAATGCCTGCCATAAAGGTGGTGTAATAATTTTCAAGCGGGCCGGGCAGTTCACCTTTCTCCACGAGTTTGGTTACCATGTATAACCCAAGTATATCAGCTTTGGCTTCTTCCAGCCAGGAACCCTGTTCCTGCAGGGCTGCACGAACTGTGCCTTTACTATCAACAGTATTTTTTATGCCCAGGCCATGCGCTACTTCATGAAACATCACATCAGCAAAAAAAGCATCAAAGGTTACATGAGAAAGTTGTGAAGGCTCAATAAGCGCCTTTGAAATTGGCAGCATGATCTTATCAAATTTTGCCTTCATGGCATTCTTCAATTGCGAACGGCGTGTGCCTTTGGTTTTCTGCAGCCCCTCATCATTAGGCAAATTTACTGCAATGGTTTTTCCACCACTGTTGCCATGCCCCGCATAAAATACAATATCAAATGCAGCCAACTGTGATGAGGATCCTGGCTTCTCATTTTTGTATTTTGCCTCAACCGGCAAGCCTGCTTGCAGCTCGGGCAACATAGCCACATACTTTTGCAGGCGGTTACTCCAGGCTGTGTCTTTGATCAGCACATAAGATTCATAAGCATTACGAACGTTGTATAATCCATCTTCATAATTTTCAATTGGCCCAATGATTATATCAAGACTGTTAGTCTTTAGATCCATCCAGGCAATATCAGATGGATTGAAATTGTCGGTGGTAAGTGCGATAGCCCGCAAGTTTAAAAAATGTTTAAAGCCGGGGTTAGTAGTGATAGCTGCAGCCTGTTTTAAAAGATCAGCGGCACGCTGCAAAGGCGCTTTATATTCCACGTGATAAGGCACTGCATATAATTTGCCGTTACTGTCTCTGCGGATGATGGAGTACTGGGCCATCTTATCTTTCACATTACTTTTTTCAAGTTCTGCCTTGCTCATGTCGTGCGGATAGAAGTTAGCGCCTTCCGGCTTTTTACCAATACCTGCAATAAACGGGGTGTCATTATTCAGGCGGTCCCACGGACCGTAGTTAATAGCGATGAATTGTTTGGCCTTGCTATCAGCGGTTGCATTCAACAGGCTATCGGGGTTGCCGTAGGTCTGCAACCAAAACAATGTGTCCATGATCTGTGCAGCCTTTATCAGCAACGGAAGCACTTTTTTATCGCTATCGCTGAGATGTGTCAGGTCAGCAGAAAGACGTACGGTTGCATAGCCTGCAAGCTTCTGGCTGATATAGTTATTGGTTGTGCCTGATGCGACACTTGAATCTGAACCGCTGGCTGTTGTGGTAGCAGTATTGTTACAGCTAAGGCAAGCAGTTATTATAAGAAAGAATATATATTTCATAAAGCATCGTTTTGATAAAGTAAAGCACATTTCAAATCATTTTAATGTTGAAAGCTATTCAATTTAATAAACAATATATGCCAGGCTTAGATTGAGTGGGCGCAAAAGCAAATGCACATCTCCTATCCTCATTCGTGGCATGTAGGTTGCAGCAAATTGCCCACAGATATTCAAACCTAATAATTAAATAAACTATTGTATGAAAATTATTCCACACGATGAACTGATAAAAAAATTAGACATCTGCATAGCAGCCTGTAACTTTTGTGCCGCTTCTTGT
>JANLXV010000228.1:0-4075 GCA_031365305.1 Chitinophagaceae bacterium | reverse complement strand
TGGTGCAGGCTTATTGCTGGTGTTTATTGTTACCTTTTTTGGTATATGTTTTCCCGATATCATTTAAAGAATAAGGAATGTTTTCGGTATTCTCATAAGCTTTAAGAGAGCGTTCAAAGTAAAATAAAGCTGAATCGTCTTTGTTCCGGTTTAAATAGGTTTCGCCAATATTTACCAATAAGCCGCCCATTACATTTTTGTCTTCCATTTCCTCGCTTATGGCCAGCGCTTTTAAATAATATTCCAATGCCTTATCATAAGTTATTTTGTTGTTGGAATATATGGTGCCTATGTTGCCTAACGCCAATGATATTTTATGTTTATCGCCGCTTTGTTCTGCAAGCTTTAATGACTTAAAAAAATAGTCAAGCGCTTTTGCATCATCGCCCTGGTTCATGTAAACAGAGCCCATGTTATTTAACAATAGAGCTGCATTGGCTTTGTCGCCAATTGAATCAAACAACATTTGCGATTTAGTCCAGTTGTCAATCGTTCCCACATAATTGGTGCGGTTATAGTACACCATACCAATATTTTTTAAAGCATAAGCCCTACCGGGATGATAGCCAATTTTTTCTGCAAGATTTTTAGCTTCAACGCTGTATTTCATGCCTTCATCCGGGTTTGAAGACAGGTAAAGTTTACTTAACTGCAGAAGGGTATTTACTCTATTAGAATCTTCCGGGGCAGTTAATACAATCAATTTTAAACTATCCGGGTTATTAGCCTGTGAAAATGCAATGGCAGAGAACAGAAAAAAATATATAAATAAAATTTGCTTATGCATTCAAAGAAGAATTGAGCGAAATGACTTTTATAAAACTTATCTTTTTATTTATGAAAAACTAAAGTTTTCAGAAGATTAGCTATAATAAAAAAAAATGAGATCCATTAGGCCACTCATTTTTTTTTGCATACATCAAATGATTAAACAGGATTACAGTTTGGTAATACTGCCTGTTGTAAAAATATTATTACTTTTTAATTTTATAAGATACTGGCCTTTATTAAAATTGCTAATGTCCATTTCAAAAATATTTGCTGATTTTTTTTGAACAGAAGCAGGTTTTTGTATCCTGCCCAGCATATCGAAAATGAAGATATTTTTTGCGGTTAGTGATGTATTACTGACACTGATACGCACTCTATTTTTTACCGGGTTGGGCCAGGCTGTCATGTTCAGCAGGCTTGCATTATTAAGGGATGTATTATTTGATAAAGAAACACCAGTTGCATTTTGATTTTGCCTGGCACTTGTAATTAACAGGTTACACCTGCCGGAGGTGGAACTGGCGTCGCTTGCAACTGCCGTCTTTTTATTTCCATTATACGTTATGATCGTCCAGGTTAATTTTTGACCATCAAAATAAATATCAAACTTACCCCCGGTTGTCAAAAATACAACAGGCGGTTTACCACTATAAGTGCCTAAGCTTGTGATACGATTATCAACGCCAATCGGAACATAAATGGGCGAAACGTTAGGATTCAGATAAGAAAAATGCGCTACATACGTAAACCCTGAAACCGGCGTTGCCAATTGTTCAACACATTCTAACTTAGGTGCCACATTTTTTGCACTACCGCCTTTGGGGTTTACATACAATATACCATTGAGATAAGTAATAGCATAATTGTCAGGTGTATTCAACAGGAGGGCTGAAGGTACTATATTATAAATACCTGCAGCACCACTATAGGCAGGCGTTACAATATATTGAGGCCCTGAAACAATGGTATTTTCGTTATTTACAAAACCTGAAATTGTTGATGTAAACGAAACGGGTAATGGGGAGCTTTGAACGATGCCTGTATCATTGGCTTTTACAGATAATGCTACAGGTAGTATGGTAAGCTTACCTAAACCATAATTGATTTCAAAATTTTCTGACAACATCGGCGCCGGTACAATGAACGATTCCCCGGCAGTAATACCCGTTATAAGATTTATGCCTTTAATACCAGTGATTAACTCTCCATCCGGTGCACTTACATCTGCAGCATCTACAATAACCACTAAATTACTGTTGCTTGTTTCATTAACACTTTCGCTGTTTACAATTTGCGTACCGGCAACCATAGCTTTGCCTGCAACAATAGCTTTACCGGCAACCATGGCCTTACCGGCAACAATGGCTTTACCATTTATTAAGCTGGCTTCTGCAGGGTTAAGCTGGTAATTAAAAATGGAGGCTAAACTTATTTCCAAAATACGCATGGTATCTGTAAC
Source organism: Chitinophagaceae bacterium (assembly GCA_031365305.1). Taxonomy (GTDB): domain Bacteria; phylum Bacteroidota; class Bacteroidia; order Chitinophagales; family Chitinophagaceae; genus Ginsengibacter. The sequence goes on along the minus strand of JANLXV010000228.1, from coordinate 1,845 downwards.
AAGCGTTCCGGCAACCAGAGCTTTGCCTGCCACAAGTGCTTTAGCGGCAACAATAGCTTTACCACTTGCCAGAAAGCTGATATTCTGCAGATCAGCAGCAGTTAAAGTTCTGCCGGCAACAATAGCTTTGCCATTTACAAATCCAATGATAGTATCAAGCCTGTTTGCCTGGTGCTCGGTTATCAGGTTATTTAAAAAGATGCTTTTATTGGCTACAGCTATGTTAGCCTCATTGTAATGATAATCAAAAGTGATGTTCTTTACCTTGTCTCCATAGGTAATGGTTTTATCCTGCGGCGTAATAACAAGTGGCATTTTATCAATACTAAGCACACCATCTTTAAAAGCATATTCATACGTTTCCTGCAAGGCTAAGTCTGCGGGATTATCGGCATCAAAGGCTCTTGCCGGGCGTATGAAATATTTTCCGACATTACTCAGGTCGGTTGCCGAAGAAGTGAATACCATTTTATCAAGACCAAGATCTGCGAATGTTAAGCCGGAAGTAGCAAGCGAAACATTATCTACTGTTATGATGGCAGAAAAATCAGGTAATTTTTCGCCAAATTTTTTACTCTTATCTTCTGCAGTTATAACAATCTTCTTTTTAATAATATTAAAGAAATAGATTGGCGATGAAAGGCCGCCATCATTATTATTTATTGATTTGGGTTGTGTAAAGGCCTGTATGGCCGGATTACCTGTAAATGCAGGAATAGAAGCGGTGAGCTGGGTAGAACTGATGAAGGTGGTGTTTACCTGGTTTCCCCTGAAAAGAATTTTAGTTTGATCAGATAAATAATCGCCCTGCACAGTTAGCGTAAATGGCGCACTGCCCGGCACGAAAGAGGTGTTTGGTAAAACCAGGTCTGTAACAGATGGCGTAGGATTGGCAAAAGTGGCCATAGCAGCTTGTGCGTTAACAAAGCCGGCACCACTGTTTAAATCATTACCCGGCGTATTCATATCCAAAGCAGTGCTTTGTAATAAACTCTTCATTTGTGCGGGGTTGGTGTTTACGCCGCCGAACTTTAATTTACCCTCTAACAATAATGCTGCTACCCCCGCTGCATGTGGCACCGCAGCAGACGTACCAAAAAAGTTTGGAAACTGATCACCTTCTATATTTAATGAACTAAAATCAACAGTTGTGTTTACACCATCAGGCGCTGTTATATCCGGCTTATTTCTCACAACGCCATTTACTGCGGTGCCACCTATTGAGGAGAAGGTTTCAAGCAACGGTGTATTTACACCAAAGGCAGGCGTATTGGTATAACGCACAGCACCTACAGTTATAGCTCCTGCGGCATTAGCGCCGCCTACAATGGTTGACTGGCCTGTTGCATGTTCATTAAAAGTCAAGTCGCCCCTGAAAACAATCAATTTAAAATTAACTGCTGCACTGCCTGCTGCACGAATAACCATGATATTGGTTTGTGCATTTGCGGCTACAATAAATGGAAGCACTTCTATCGGATCGCCGCCTATATTATTTCTATTGAAACCAAAAAGTGTTGCGCCATTATTATCTGTGAGGTAAATATCCAAATCGTTTTGTGTGCCGGTTTGAGTTTGCCCGATTGAATACACATCATCCTGCCATTGTAAAACAATAGTATAATTTCCCGGCTTTAAAGACACGTTTTGAAAAATATCTCCTCCGCCAAAATTATGTGCATTGCCTGTAATGCCCGCCGGAGCAGGGCTTGCAGAAAATGTGCTTTGGTAAGATTTGTTGCCATAGTTACCTGCAGACGCAAAATAAGAGACACCCTTTGCTGTAACCTCATCAATAGCTTTAGCCACAGCCCCATCCTGGAAGAAGGGTTCAGTGATGTAAGT
>JANLXV010000226.1:0-3145 GCA_031365305.1 Chitinophagaceae bacterium | reverse complement strand
CAGGCTTGTTCCCTGTCTGGCAATGTTACTGAATGATCAAGGTCGGTGGCTTTACCAACCTTGTTTAAGGGAATTAAATCTTTAATGTCTTTATGCATAAACAAGTATTTTAATCATTATCCTATAAATAATTATGCCCGCCGTGGTGGCAGGGTATTTGAGAATCTTCAAAAAAAATTAAATATGGAAGATTATAACCCTGAACACTCTGAAGGCAAGGTTGCAACAGCCATTGAAGAGCAAACCGCTAAATTACCATCTGATGTTTTTTTGTGGGCGGCCCTGGCATCTATCGGCGCTTCTCTTGCACTTAAAATTTCAAAACATAATCACACCGCTTTATTTGTTGGCCAGTGGGCGGCACCATTTTTATTGTTCGGAATTTACAACAAGCTGGTTAAGCTGGAAGGTCACGATCAGCAAAACAGGTAATCCCATCCATTGATTTCCGGTTCTGTAGTCTAATACAAAAAGGTTAGTTGGAAATGTAGCAATCGCTTTCAACTGACCTTTTTAATACAATTATTTCTTATTCTTTCCCTAAACTTTAAATCGCTCACTTCTTTTTTTCTCTTCTTCAGGAATTTTAAAAGATAAAGGCCCGCTGCCAATAACTAAAAAGTAAATCAACAACAGCAATACTACAATTGAAAGCACAAGAGCAGAGTACGGCCTTAACAAGTCCTGGTTGGTATTTACAAACAGAATTGCGCCCAATAATATGGGGATCTGTATAAGGCAGGCAAACCTTGTGAACAATCCTATGGCCAGCAGAAAGCCACCGAGGATATGCGCAAATACTACATATTGACCCGCAAGAATGTAAGCAAAAGAGCCAAACGATTGACCTTTCATTAGACCAATCAAAGCGCTCATGTGCATGAGAAAATCTATGCCTTTGTAACATAAAAAAATACCTAAAGCAATGCGTACAATATCAAGCCATTTGGGGTGATGGCTGTCTCCCCAAATCTCAATTCGTTGAAGGAGGTTCATATAGATGGGTTTTGTATGAAAAGAGCTAAACCAAATATAATCTTTTCGTTATTCTTTAGCAACCTGATTGTTTGAGTAGGCTGTATTGCGTTGTAATATCTTTATGCCTGTTCAACCCATCAAATCTTTTTTCTCTTTACTAAGTGCCCTGATCATCTGGCCAAAGTCCATTTTATTAATCATAGCATTAACAACGCTGGCAATACGTTTTGTTTTCGTGGATTCAGTTTTAGCGCTTTCTATCCAGTTGCTGAAATATTTGCGATGCCCAACCGCCAATGCATTGAAGAAAGAATCAGCTTCTGGTTCTTCTGCCAGGCAGGTCATCAGATCTTCATTAAATGTAACGGGAGATCTATCAATAGTAATTTTTAGTGTAACCGCATCTCCTTTTGATTTGCGAATGGCTTTTCGTATATCAGCCTTTAAGGGCAAAATAAAATCGCCATTGCCCATAGGTAATATAGCCTTGCCCTCAACCTTATAATCATCAATCAACCCTTTAATGCGAAATGATTTTTTTACATCCGGGTTTATTTTTTCAGCAAGATCCTTTGGAATAGTGATACAGAACCAACCTGTTTTTTCACCTTGCGGCCCAAATTTGAAAATGACAGCTTTACATTCAATCATTGTTACTTTGAATAATTTTTAAATGACCCTTTGGTTATGAACACAACGAAATTATCAGTAAATATTAATAAGATTGCAACCCTGCGCAACTCCCGTGGCGGTGACCAGCCAAATGTAATACAGGTGGCAAAAGATATAGAGATGTTTGGGGCTGATGGTATTACCGTACATCCACGGCCTGATGAAAGACACATCAGGTATACTGATGTTTATGACTTAAAAAAAATTGTAACAACGGAATTTAATATTGAAGGCAATCCGAGGGAAACTAAGTTTGTAGAACTGGTTTTAAATAATGTGCCTGCACAGGTTACGTTGGTGCCTGATGCTGACGGCCAGTTAACTTCCGATCATGGCTGGAACACGATTAAGCACCACAATTATCTTAAAGAAATCATCAGCGTATTTAAAGCAAAAGGCATAAGAGTATCCATTTTTGTAGACCCGGACATTACTATGGTACAAGGCGCTTATGAAGCTGGCACAGACAGAATTGAACTGTATACAGAAGCTTATGCAAGCCAATATACCACAGATAAAGAAAAGGCTATAGCACCTTATACTCTTGCTGCTGCAAAGGCCAATCAACTGGGCTTAGGCATAAATGCAGGTCACGATCTAAGCCTTAAAAATCTAAAATATTTTCATGAGAAAATACCAGGTTTACTGGAAGTTTCTATAGGGCATGCTTTAATATGCGATGCACTTTATCTTGGTTTGGAGAATACGATTCAAATGTATAAAAGACAACTGTCTTATTATGGCGGGTTGTGATAGATGACATTTGGAAGTCAGTCATTGGTCATTAGGTCAATATTCATTAAGTCAACTTTTATACTTCAGTGATAATTTGTCATTAGTCAATTGGTCATATTTCTTAATTGTTTATATTTTCCTTATCCACTGTTCATTTGTTCACTGTTCATTTTTTACTTTTTACTTCAATATTTCTTCCAGCTTTTTATCTAATGCAGGGCCTCTTAGGTTTTTGGCAATGATGCGGCCTTCAGTGTCTATTAAAAGATTTTGTGGAATACTGTTTACTTTGAATTGAGCCGCCGCTGCATTGCTCCAGCCTTTCAGGTCGCTTACATGGTTCCAGGCCAGATTGTCCATTTGTATAGCGCTTAGCCAGGCATTTTTGGCCTGGTCGAATGAAATGCCAAGCACCGTGAAATTTTTATCCTTGTATTTGTTATAAGCAGCCACAACGTTGGGGTTTTCCATTCGGCACGGCCTGCACCAGCTTGCCCACAAATCTATCAATACATATTGGCCTCTAAAGCTGGAAAGACTGATGCCTTTACCATCGGGATCAGTCTGTGTAAAATCGCTGACCACTGAACCTATTGGATTTATTTTAGACTCAGCCACTTGTTGCGCAACCATATTACCTAAAGCTGACTGCGCAATATTTTGTGGTAACAAAGCATATAATTCCTGCAGCATAGCAGGATTTTCCTTCAACTGGTAATATCTTATAATTGCCAACGGCGCTGTATATGAACCAGGATTT
>JANLXV010000212.1:0-10411 GCA_031365305.1 Chitinophagaceae bacterium | reverse complement strand
TTAAAATAAATTTCGGAAGTTCTTTTCAATTTTAAATGGTATGTAATTGTCCTTATAAATTTGATTAAAGACAGGCTCAAAGCCTGTTTTTTTTATTTCAAGCTGGCTGGAGATGACGTTGCCATGAACAGTGCCGTAAATTATAACAGACCGGGAAGTAATGTTGCCTTCAACATTGCCTTTTTCACCCAATACAACACCACCATCCACATTAATGTTGCCAATAATTTTACCTTCTATCCGTATAACTGATGAACCATTTATCTCGCCGGTTAAGGTATAGCCTTCACCAATAATGGTTGAAATTTCCTGCTCATTAATTTGTAATGGCTGTTGTTTGTTGTTTTTTTTAAACATATTCAGTTAAGTGTTAAAAAGTTTTCAGGATTAATTCTTTGCCCGTTTTTATGTACTTCGTAATGCAGGTGAGGCCCCGTGGAACGGCCTGTTGATCCTACATTGCCGATCTGTTGTCCAATATCAATTTGCTGCCCGGTACGCACCACAATTTTTGAAAGGTGTCCATACAATGTTTTAAATCCATTGCCATGTTTTAGTATGATGCAATTGCCATACCCGCCTTTAATACCTGTAAATTCAACCACACCTTTTGCCATGGCTTTTACCTGCGCACCCATTGGCCCATTTATGTCAAGACCTTTGTGGGTTTCAACTGCTGAACCGCCAAAAGGATTTTCACGATGCCCGAATGATGAGGTAATATTTCCAGAACATGGTATACCCAATGGTGTATAAGAGAAGTTATAAATCACCCGGTTTAAATAGCTTTCATAAAATGTGCTGATCTCCTCAGTTGATATAATATCATTATCAGTTGGCCCGCCTTTTGGCCCTTTAAACGAAGGCTGTATGCCCCTGGCTTTTAAATATTGATTGATTGTATTTAGCTCTTCATCAATCTTTATAAATCTCCTTTTAACAGCAGTTGTATCAACTTCCTGCACTGCTACATGCATTTCCGATAACTTTTTAATAAGTGCGTTTTGCTGCTCAGATTGTTTGATATGATTAGCTGCAAGCAAACCTATAATACCTAATAAGGCAACAAAGAAAAGGCTTATGGTAAAAAGATATTTTTTCCAGTTTAATATAAGGCTGCTGGAAACCTGTATAGGTTTTATAGACTGCTGTTGTTTGTTTACAAACAGGATAGTCGTTTTTTCTTTTTTAAGCTTCATAGGATCACGTTACTGTGGTTGGCAAAAGCAAGATTAACCTGTTTTGATGTTGGATTTCAAACGTTGCCCTTCCTGGCAGTATCAAGTTGTAACGCTGCGTCAATTAATTTATTGCCATTCAATTCCGGAGGTATCATAAAATATATTGTTATCAACATAACATGCACGGCGATGGTATTTCAGGAGCACTCAAAAACCCATATTAAATTGTATTTGGGGAAATCAAAAAGAATTCGCAATTTGTTGATCGCCTTTAATTAGAACTATGCATCTGAAACTGCAACGGAGTAAATTAAACACTTTGTATGGCAGCGTATGATATAGAACTCATCCTAAACCGTCAATTAGCTGATTGCCTTTCAATACCGGTTTTCATAACAGATACAGATGGCAATTTAATTTTCTACAATGAGCCTGCCGAAGATATTTTAGGCAAGCGATTTGAAGATACCGGTGACATGCCCGTAGAACAATGGGCAACAGACTTTAAGCCCGTGGATGAGCATGGTGTTGCGTTGCCGCCTGGTGAACTTCCCCTCGTTAAAACGCTTAGAGACTCTTTGCCCTATCATAAAACTTTCAGGATAGAAAGCATGCTGGGCAAAAGCCAAAGAATTTCTGTAACATCTTACCCGATCATCGGCAGAACAGGCAAAACATTAGGCGCTGTTGCCATCTTTTGGAAATCATAAACGCAATGAACATCAAACTATGGGGCATACGCGGTTCTATACCCACAACGGGCCCCGAAATGACCTATTATGGTGGTAACACTTCCTGTGTTGATGTTACAGAAGAAGGCTGGCAATTAGTGTTTGACGGCGGCTCTGGCATACAGAGATTAAGTGTGAACAGCATACCTGACACCAAACGAATTGATATACTTTTAACGCATCTTCATTTAGATCATATCCAGGGGCTGGGGTTCTTCCGGCCATTATTCGATCCCACAAAAGAAGTACACATCTGGGGGCCATCCGGCAGTTCAAGAACTTTGCACTCAAGGTTGAGCCGCTATCTTTCTCCACCCTTGTTTCCTGTACTCATACGTGATTTACCCTGCAAGCTTGTTTTGCATGAAGTAGACAATAGCATTTTTGATATAGGCCCGTTTACAATTCAATCCGCTTATATAATACACCCGGCGCCAACCGTGGGTTACAGGCTAACATGTCGCAAGGCGGTCTTTACATATATTCCAGATCATGAACCGGCCTTAGGGCAGCATGGCATGATTGCAGACAAGAAATGGATTTCAGGTTTTGACCTTGCTAAAGAAGCCGATGTGTTATTGCATGATGCACAGTTTACGGCAACAGAGTACGAAAATAAAAAAGGGTGGGGGCATTCATCTATTGAGGATGCTGGCAAATTTGCAGAGATTACAGGAGTGAAGGAGATATTGTATTCACATCATGATCCTTTTCGTTCTGATGAACAACTTGATGAAATGTTTAAATCATTTCTTGCTAAAACACATTACAAATTTAAACAGCAACTAGCGAGGGAAGGCATGGAGATCATCTTATAGCACACTGATTGCTTAAACCATTTACTTAGGCTTAAATGCATCGTTAGTATACATGGATTGATTGAATAAATAATACTTGCCATCCTTATAATTTTTCCAATAGCGGTGACCGAGCAAATCATAATACAACCTGCCATCAACGGCTTTATGGGCAACGGTATCATTAACTACAATAACTTTTGGTGTAACATATTTTGGCTTTGGCTTAACTGCTTTCTTTGCCGCCAATGTATCGGTTTTGGCTACCTCAACTTTATTGTTATCTAAAGTTTTGCCTGCATGATGTTTTCTGCTACAACTGCCTACAAGAAGCACTATAAAAAAAGATATTACAATTATAAATAACCTCGGCATAAATTTAATTTACATGGCTTCTTCAATAAATTTACCAGAATTTATCCATTGTTTATTTCAGGCCTTTAAGAAAGAGCAGGCTTTGAGGAATTTGCTCAACTGATTCAGCAGATTCATCTTCAATAAAACAATATTTAATACCGATTTTTTTAGCTTCCTGCATTATAGCAGCTATGCCAACATCACCTTTTCCGAGTATAACATTTGTTTCATCTGCAGCATGGCCTTCCTGGTTGCCTACAGTGCCAATGGCCCTGTCTTTCAAATGCAACAGCAAAAAGCGATCAGGATATTTTTGCAATAATGCCACCGGGTCTTGCCCCGGATGTTTTACCCAAAAAACATCCATTTCATAATTTACATATTTAGGGTCGGTATGCTTCACCATATAATCCAACAAGGTGCCATCTTCATAAGCGCCGAACTCGTACCCATGTGGATGGTAACAGAATTTTAACCCGTTATCATAAGCGAGTTTGCCGGCTGCACTAAAAACGTCAATAGCTTTTTTTACATCTTCCAGTTCAAATGCTTTTTCATGAGGAATCCACGCACACATGATATACTTTGCTCCAAATGTCTTGGCCGCATCTATGATGGCTTGCGGGTTAGTGGAAAGCTCATTAAAATCCGCACCATAGCTCACCATCTCCAGGTTATTTTCCTTCAATAATTTTTTATAGTCATCTACGGATAATCCATAAGTACCGCCACCCTCTATCTTTGTTATTTTCCATGCTTTTATTTTGGCCAATGTGCCGGGCACATCAGCTTTAAATTCATTGCGCAGGCTATATAATTGTAAGCCGATTTGCTGGGAGAATAATCCATCTGATAAAACAAATAAAAAAATACCTGTTACTATGAACCTGGTAAAAACAGTTTGTCTCCTAATCATAAAAATTTAATTAATGTTGTTTGATAAAACTACATAGTTTGAAAATATGATAAGCTAATTTACCTTTCAAGTCATTAACATAAAACAATTATTATTGTAGTAATGACTTGTAAAAATCAATGGTCTGTGCAGCTATAACATCAGGATCAAACTTTTCAAGTTTAGCATGTAGGCCATCGTTCTTTTCTGCAATAGTTTCGTTCATATTCTTACCCAAAATTTCTGCAGAAATATCACCCATATACGTCTTTATTAATTTTGAACCGAAGGAAGATTTCAATTCTGAAAACACGCTGGTATCTGGTGCAAGTGTAGGCTTGTTAAAGCTCAGGTTGAGAAAGACAGACCCGGAGTTAAAAATTTTAGTGTAAGGCGTTACCACAAGATCCGCAGCTTTTAAAAAAACCTGCATATCATCATCTTCAACAAAGTTGTTATAAAATTTTATGTCAGAAGAGTAGTCAACATATTTATTTAAATAATCAACATCAATATGAACATTCCCGGCGATGAGTAATAATTTATTATCCGATTCAAGCTTATTAAAAGCATCAATAAAATTGGGAAGATTTTTGTAAGCTTTTATCTGGCCTAAAAACAGAAAGACAAATTTCTCATCTATAATGCCCAGTTTTTCTCTTGATTCTTCTTTAGTTATTGCATCCGAATAATAACCTCTATAATGCGGATGTGGTATATACATGATTTTTTGCTTCTTTAAAGATCTTACCTGATTTTTCAATAATTCCGTGCCGTATTGGTTAAGTGAAATAAACCCATCTACATTGTTGTATAAAATTCTATCTATCCATTGTTGCATATCAGGATATCTGTTCTCATGCGAGGAAAGATTGTGAACCGTGTAAACAATTTTTTTCCCGAAAATTTTAATGATTGTAATGAAAATATAAAAAGAGAAAATTCTTATCCGGCACTTAGTTCGGCTATTAGTACCTAAAAGGTAGTGATGCGGCCAATGAATGTGCAAAATTCTATACCGCCGGGAAAAAATCAGGCGTAGTAAAAGCTTTACTTCAAAGTAAAAATCATACACTTTATGCTCATGCTTTTCAATATTATTATATATCAGATAATTGTACGGATTAAGTTTTCTGGATGCATAGCCAGGCCATGCATATATTCCAAATTTCTCATTCATGAATAATCATTATTAACATAGGGTAAAAAAACATTTTTTTAAGTTCACATCATCACTCTGCAATTATTCCCAGAGATCAATAGGGAAGGCTTGTAATAATTTTTGTGTATCAAAAACAGGCGAATCCATTCCGCCCATTTCTAAAGCCTCTTGTATATGTTTTGCATATTCAATTGATGCCCGGCCTGTTCCCATCATATAATCATTATACTTCAGAAGGTTTTCAGTTTCACTTAACCTGATATACCTTGCAGGAATGCCGTAGGCTTCTGCAATAATCAATCCATGCAGAGAACTGGCGATGACAAGTTCTGCTTCCAATATCCTGGTGATGCACGTATTCCAGCTATCTAAAGGCGATATAAGATTTTGCCAATTTTTTTCTTTAGCTATAGTAATGTCATGCAGGTTGGGAACTGTTACATATTTTTTTTTGTTGACTCTTGTAAATCTGCCCGGAAAAATTTGAGGAAATAACATGGCCGGATCGCCATAAACTTCCGGTACAGATATTCCTTTATGCAAAAGAAATTCTCTGGTTAATGGTCCCCTTACCGCCCGCACATCAAGTTGTTTAAACTTATATTGATCTTGTTCAATTTTTCCATTTATACCCGTTCCCCATATCACATCATTTTCCTGTGCAAAATGCAATATTGAACCAAGGCCCAAAAGTCTGCGTTCACTGGACGTTTCTTCTTCCAATAAATGTCCTTTGTCTGCTAATATTTTAGTAATAATAACTCTGGCAAGATGATCACCAAAATTTAATTCACCATTTTTTGGCTTCCAGTAATAATGTTTTATATGCTTAAATTTATACAGCTCAACAAGAGTATTGTTGGTGTTTGGTGATTTAAACCTTGCAATTTTTTTCAACATTAACTAACCCAATTAAATTATTACATATCAATATGCGTTACCACATCAGATAAATTTGTGCCAAAATGAAATAGTGCCTGGATTATAGATGAACGATGACTAATTAGTCAGGATAAGAGCAGCGATGCAATATACGTAGATTATAGTTATAGTTGTTTCATCAAGCTGTGTTGAGCATTCCAACATTAGGGTGAGGATCGAGGCCAGGTTCAGCTCTACATTAAAAAGAGGCGTTTAATGACATAAAACAAATTTTTAGTAACCATAAGAGAACAATGTCTACAAGGCTATTTTATGAATGTCTACAAAAATATAAACTAAGTCTGTTTCAAGTCCCGGTCCACATTGGCTTTGTTTTCATAACTTTTTTATACACAGCACAGCTTTCTGCATGAGCACCCTTAAGATAACCGGCGCTCATTAAAAATTCATTTACAATTTCACCACCTGTAAACTTAAAATGTTTCTTAAAAAGTTTTACCCATTCATCTTTTATTAAAGGATGATGATACTCTAACCATTTTTTAAAAGAGCCAAATTCTTTTTGTAATTGGAGAATAACTTTTGCGTTTTCGATTGCGGCATTTATTTTCAGGTGGTTTCTTATAATGCCGGCATCCTGCATAAGCGCCTCAAATTTTCTATCATTATACCTGGCTACTTTTTTAATATTGAAATTGTTGTAGGCTTTAAAAAAATTAGCTTTCTTTTTTAAGACGGTATCCCAGCTAAGGCCTGCCTGGTTTATTTCAAGCACCAGCCTTGCAAAAAGGCCGTCATCATTATCTATCGGGAAGCCATATTCTGTATCATGATAAATTTTATGAACGTTGGACCTGTCAAGCGTCAGGATATGATCGCAATACGTTTTTATGGGTTCATTTTCCATTACAGCAGTTGTTTAATATTAGCGCCTGCGCCAGGCTTTCCAATGATAGATTATACTATCAGCATTTACATACATTTCTATCCTGGGAGAATATTGTTTTCCTGTATATTTTTCATTCATCACACTTAAAAAATCCACGCCTTCTTTATAAATGAGTATCTGCCCGTTTCTGCCATCACTCATCAGGCTATCTGGCTGGCCCCATTGTTTTACCAATAAAGATCTTGGTTGTTTCAGCCATTGATTGAACAGCTTGTTTTCCTTTGCATCACTTGCCTTTTTTGAAGGAACACAACCTGTTAACGCAGTGAATGCAACACAGGCCAGGATAAAAATTATTTTCATCATTAATAAATTAAATAAGCGGAAATTTATTTTAAAATTACGCTAACGTATGCAGTGATTCATCGCCCTAAGTATACATACAAAATTCAATCTTTCATAAGGTGTGAATCGAATCCCGAGCTAACCAGGTTTTCATAAGCCGTCCAAACATCGTCACGAATACGCTGATAGATCTGAAAGCCTTTCGCCGGATAATATCTTATACGTTGCAAATCACCCACCATGATATTGATTACTTTTTCCAAAGGGATTTGCAGGGTAGGATAATCATTAAAAGATATTTGTGGCGAAGTAACGATTAGTTGTTTATCCGGCCAATGTTGTTTGAAAGTCGCAAAGGCACGTCTTTCCATATATGGCTTTTGCACAACAATAAAGCTTTGCGGATCAAGTCCATTCTCTTTTAATAATTGCTGTGTAAACAAAATATTCTCCCCGGTATTGGTTGATAGGTTTTCAATCAAAATTTTATCAGGTGGAACCCCTTTTTTAATAGCCGCCGCTGCAAACAGATCCGCTTCTTTTTGGCTCCACATATTTTTCGTGAAGTTTCCTAAACCACCAGACATTATAAGCAATGCTGCAAAGCCTTCAAGATATAGTTCAGCCGCACGTTCGGCTACACGAAGATCATGACTGCCCAATGCCAGTATACAAGCACTCTTTCGCAATTGATGATTTACGTGATGATAATCCCAAAGTGCCTGCGCAAAAAGCAAGATGTCTGGTGTAAGCATGTGACATAATAAGCAACTAAAATAAACTAAAATGCAAATCAGGACATCTGTAAGGTAAAGCCCCACGGCGTATTAAAATAAAATTGATTTTTTCTATAATGCCCGGGCGGCTTAACATCATAGGCATCCTGTTTCAATCGTTCGTACAGGGTTGCAGTTGCCTGCTCTCCCTGCCCAAGAAAGCCGATATGAAAACCGGCGGATAAAAATCAGGGGTTATCTTTTTATTTTCCATAAGTGTAAGCGTAAACCCTTTTCCATCATGAAGACCTGCAAAAGATGCCGCATCACTTGTGCCTTCCAGGCTTGACATGCCAAAATATTTTTCAAAAAATTTACGGGCTGCCTTTACATCTGTAACAGGAAGATTAACATGATTAAGCGTCATCATTTATTGTTTAAATTTTTGACCTTCTGTGATATTAAATCATCATTTATTAAGAAGTATAGTTTTGCCTGTTGCCGCAGATTGCCTTGCTGCATCAAGTATTTGAACGGCTGTAACATTAGTAGGTAATGCGTACAATCCATTTTCTGGCACCGTTATTTTTTTGCGTAATACATTTGCCAGGTAAGAAAAAGGATCTTCATAAACCGGGATGTCTGCTGATGTTACTCTTATGCCTGTATCCTGTTTATCGCCTGCAAACCTGGTTCGCATAGCTGTGGCGTTCGTCGTGATTATATATCCAGAATCGCCATACACCTCCATATCTTTTCTGCTGAAAGGCCAGTTCCACGAAGCCTGTATAATACATTGTGCCGACGGATAACTAACTATTATTGTGGCTTCATCATCAACTTTAGGATATATAGCCGGCTTAAAGTGTTGTGTTACCGCCGTAACTGAAACAGGTTTTTCGCCATGCATTAACCAGGTCATAAGGTTAGCGCCATAACATCCAAAGTCTATCAAAGCACCACCGCCATTTTGAACCGGATCTGTAAGCCATGCAAAGAATTCTTTTGTTACACCAATTTCTTTGGGGCCTTCATGTCCGTCGTGTATTACTACTTTTTTTATTTTGCCAATAGCATTACTATCATTTATTAAACTGTAAGTTTTAGCCGTTGTTGGATACCATGACGTTTCGAAATTGGTAAGCAGTAAAATATTATTCTTTTTTGCCAGATCTGCCATTTTTAATGCCTCGTCATAAGTTGTAGCTAAAGGCTTTTCAACCATTACATTAATATGCCTGGGCGCTGCGGCTTCAACAACCTTAAAATGATCATACACTGAACCAAAAGCAAGCACCGCTTCGGGTTTTACTACATCAAGCATTTTGTTCAGATCGTGGTAGATCAATGTGCTGTCAAAACCATATTTTTTTGCGTAGCGTTGGGCAAGTTCATTATTAGGTTCGTATATACCTGCAATTACAACATCATTTTTTTTACGGCTTAAAATCCATCCCACATGGTCATGTGTTAAGCCTGCAATGGCAACACGAAGGGGTTTTGTATCGGGCTGGGCCTGTAGTGTATTGTTTACAACAGAACCTATCAATAAAAAAGGGTAAAAAATAAAAAGCCGTGATATTGTTTTATATCTCATTTAATGTGTATTTAAGAATAACCGGATAAAAGGGTGTTTAAAGTTAAAGGCTTTGTATACCGCAGTATTTTCTTTTTCCACTAATTATTGACACAGTTACAAATTGAATTTGATCATAAACTTTCCATTTGTAACTGGCAGTGGCACATTACTGCTTGTATAAACATTCCCCTGAAAGAACCCTTTTGCTATCCCAGTGTTATGATTATAACTCTCAATAGTAAAAGATATCGAGTGGTGTTTGGAAAGCAAAACGTCCGAAGGGGTGATGTTATCATAATATTCCAGCATTACATCATTTGTTGTAACGCCTTGCTGGTTTTTATTTAAAGCAACTTCATTTAAAAAAACGGTTAGTATTAACCCTGTATCTGCAGAGCATGATGAAGGGCCAAAAAAAGTAAACCCATTTCTCTCAGGAGTTATTACAGAGGCGGTTACCTTACCACATACTATTGCATTTTGATAATTGAAATGCCATGTTTCAAGTGCAATATCTGCATCCGTACATTCAATACATTGCGGAAGGCTGACAGGTGGCACAATTATAGTATCAGGCAGAGGAACTGGAGATTCTAGAGGGAATCCTTCAAAGCTATACTCTTTTTTGCAGCTAACCATTGCCGTGAGTACCAGGCAAATTGAGGCATATAAAAGCTGCTTTTTTATCATTTGATCTTTAATAAATATAGTAAATATTAAAAGGTATAATGCTTAATCTTTCGCCAGGAGTGTTGGCAAGCCTTAGCTTAAATCATCTAACAATGTATTTTGATTTTATAGAATAATACATGATTACATTTTTTTTCCAACTCCTTTATGCTTTAAAATCAGAAGATAAAAATCAAGATCATATTGA
>JANLXV010000207.1:0-1783 GCA_031365305.1 Chitinophagaceae bacterium | reverse complement strand
TCAGAATCACAATCTGATGCTCTAACCAACTGAGCTACAACCACCATATTCAGGCGGCAAATCTAAATAAAAAATAATAATGAGCAATAAAACAGTGAACAAGTAATAACCAATAATGAACAACGGATTATAGGTTTTACTTTTCACTGTATACTTTTTAAATCTGATAATAGTGGCTTATAATTTGTATTGTTACAATTTTATTAATCAAAACATTAACCCTTAATCAATCACAACTATGAAACATTTAACTCAACGATTGTCTTTAACTACATTCTTTACATTTGTTATGATCTGTTTGGTGCAGGTAGTGTTGGGGCAGGATAGCAGTTCATCTTCTACTACCATTACCAGAACTACTACAGAACATACCTGGTATACGCAGCCATGGGTTTGGGTTGTTGGTGGTGCAGTTTTAATTTTGTTATTGGTGGCATTGTTAAGAGGTGGTGGTTCTTCAGGAGCTGCAAGAACTGATAAGGTTACTTACACCAAAACATCTGAAACAGACACCAATCCATAATATTAAAACCTATAATTTACTAAGCAAGCTGCCTTTACCGGCGGCTTTTTTTATGTATATCTGCGCTGATAAGAATAGTTGGAAGGTAAGGCGTAGCTGCTTTTTCGCTTTCTGCTAAAAAAGAAATTAAACACTTTACTTTGCCCAATTAAAATTTTGAATCTTAATGAAGAAATTTGATTTTAAGACGATTTTACCTCATATAATTGCAGTCGCTATTTTTTTAATAGTGGCGGTTGTTTATTTCAAACCTGCATTGCAATGCAAATTTGTTCATCAGCACGATACCCAGGGCTGGCGGGGCATGAGCCAGCAATCTATGGAGTTTCATGAAAAGAACGGCTATTATCCGTTGTGGACAAACAGCATGTTTAGTGGCATGCCGGCGTACCAGATTGCTTTTGATTCAAGAACCAAAGTGACCGTGGTGTATCTGCATAGCATTCTAACGTTAGGCTTGCCTAAACCTATTAATTTCTTTTTTCTGGCTTGTATTTGTTTTTACTTTTTATGCATTGTAGCTGGCGGCAACGCATGGGTAGGTATACTTGGGGCATTGGCTTATGCCTATTCAACATTTAATGCCATTATAATTGGTGTTGGCCATGATACGCAGATGATATGCCTTGGTTACATGCCGGCCGTGATTGCAGGACTACTGCTCTTGTTTAAAAAGAAATACATCTTTGGCTTTGTAGTAACGGCAGTGTTTTCATCATTAATAATAGCCTTCGGTCATTTGCAGATAGTGTATTATACTTTATTGATCGCAGCATGTATTTCGGTTGTGTTTTTAATCATGGCATTCAGGGACAAAACTGTTATTGATGTAATAAAGGCCGCGGGGCTGGGTATTCTTGCAGCCGTACTTGGTTTAGCTACCAATGCGGTATCCATGATGCCTACGTATGAATATTCTAAAGAGTCCATCAGGGGCGGCAAATCAGAATTAACTGACACAAGTGATGCAGGTATAAAAACAAAAGGCGGCCTCGATAAAGATTATGCATTTGCTTACAGCGTTGGCATTGGTGAAACTTTAACCATGATGGTACCTGCTATTTATGGCGGAAGTAACGGCGGTAGAGAACATGGCTCCGACTCCAAATTTGCTGAGAAGCTTACTGAAGTAGGCTTTCCTGAAGAAAGTGCTTTACAAACTGTTAACGCTTATTCTTACTGGGGTTTACAACAACCTACATCAGGCCCGGTGTATATGGGCGCTGTAATTTGTTTTCTTTTTATTTTCGGGATGTTCTA
>JANLXV010000205.1:0-1783 GCA_031365305.1 Chitinophagaceae bacterium | reverse complement strand
CTAAAACCCTGTCCGCAATTTTTGTGTATGCCCGTTTTAAACATTCGTTCTCTAAGGAGAAATGGACACGGCTTAGAAATGCCGTTTATGTGACGTATCCTTATGCACGGTGGGCATCTATGGTTTTTAATGACATCAATCTGCATATTGCTAATAACCCTGACAAAGCTTTTGTAAAGCATTATATTAATACAAGGGAGAAAGAATTGAAAAAAGAATTTACAGAACCGCTTACCAATTTATCTGTTTACCAGGGCAAAATCCTGATGAAGCTGATAAACCGGGAAACACAAGGGGTTAATTGTTACGAGATTCTTAAAGAGCTTAAAGGTGGCTTCACTGCCCGCTTCTGGCAAACCGTAGCCTTTGTATTTGGCAGCAATTTAAAGCAGCCTTACGATGCAAAAGGCGAAGATGCTGAAATAGAATACCTCGTTAAAGAAGTGCAGCGTATGTATGGATATAAGAGTTAATACGCTTAATGTTAATGTAGTTCTCTGCACGTTGTTTTTACCTACCTTTGCCCACTTAAATTATAGGCGATAATCACTATAAAGGCATTACGACTACGGATGAAATTAGATATACTCGCTTTTGGTGTTCACCCGGATGATGTTGAGTTAAGTTGCGCAGGAACACTTTTAGTGGAAAGATTAAATGGGAAAGCAGTTGGTATCATTGACTTAACGCAAGGCGAACTTGGCACCAGAGGAAATGCAGCAACAAGAAAAACAGAAGCTGCAAATGCCGCAAAGACCATGGGAATTGCAGTGAGAGAAAACCTTGAAATGGCTGATGGTTTCTTTGGAAATGATAAAGAAAACCAGTTAAAGATCATTACGGTTTTAAGAAAATATCAACCCGAAGTGATCATTTGCAATTCGCCTGACGACAGGCACCCGGATCATAGTAGATCGGCTAAACTTGTTTCAGATGCAGCCTTTCTTTCTGGTTTAAAAAAGATAGTAACTATCCAGGATATTGAGGAACAGGAAGAATGGCGTCCTAAATACGTGTTACATTATTTGCAGGATAAATATCATAAACCTGATTTTGTAATTGATATTTCTGAGGTGATCGAAACAAAAATAGAGGCAATCAAAGCTTATTCAACACAGTTTCATAATCCTGATTTGGACGAGCCGCAAACTTATATATCAACACCTGAATTTTTAGATAGTGTTTTGTACAGGTCGAAAATGTTAGGTAGAATGATTGGTGTTGCACATGCCGAAGGTTATCTAACATCAAAAATGATAGGCTTTAAAAATCTTGACGCATTAATTAAAATAAACACATAAGTACTAAAGCGAAATGGCAGCCGTTAAAGACTTACAAACTCAAAAAATGACAACACCCAAATTTTTACAGGGCCAGGGCAACTTTCATGTTGCTTTAAAACAAAGAGTAAACCAGTATTTCGCTGATATTAAAAAACCTTCAACGGGTAATATTTCACTATTATTAAAAGGCATATTCTTTTGCGTATGCTATGTGTTTTTATATGTTCACCTTGTATTTTTCACACCGTCTTTATGGCTTGCCATACCAGAATGTCTTTTATTAGGCGGCTTTACATCGGCCATCGGTTTTAATGTAATGCACGATGGCGCACATGGCAGTTTTAGTAAACATAAAATTATAAACAAGCTGGCAGGTTTTTCTTTAAACTTTCTTGGCGCAAGTGCAATTATGTGGAACATGAAGCATAATATTATTCACCATACTTATACCAATGTTGATGGTGTAGATGATGATATTGAAGCAGGCCCTTATTTAAGAT
>JANLXV010000181.1:0-5172 GCA_031365305.1 Chitinophagaceae bacterium | reverse complement strand
TAAGCCTGTTTTAATAAAAGTGAATTATGATAACGGGCATTTCACCGAAGATAAAAATGTGATCTTCGCCAACTTTGCAGATCAGTATGCTTTTGTGTTGTGGCAATGCGGTCACCCTGCCTTTCAAAAGAAAAAATAATAAACATAGTGCTCAGTTGAAGCAGTTGTTATTATGCATTCGGGTGCCAGCCATTAACCTGGATAAATCAGATGTTGAATGTCTGCTCATTTAAAAAATCAATACAAAAAAATTATCCTACATCTTAACTATTTAAAAGTCATTACAGGCAATAATGCACATGGCGGAATTTTTTATACATTGCTCATGATAAATAATGATCGCAGACTATAATTGTTTAGCACCTAATATGTCGCCCTTATCACAAATCCTTCAGCATAAAATCGTCGCCATACTGCGTGGTATGCCGCCAAAAGATATTATCCCTGTTGCAAATGCTTTGTACAATGGTGGCATACGCCTTTTGGAAATAACACTTAACTCAGAAAATGCTTTGCCTGTTATTAAAGATTTAGCAAATGAATTTGCAGGAAGGCTGCTTATTGGCGCCGGCACTGTGTTGAATAAAGATGATGCTGTAAAGGCATTACATGCAGGGGCTGCTTTTTTAATTTCTCCTGCATTGGATGTGGCGGTAATAAAGGCTGCAAAAGATGGTGGCGTGGTCAGCATTCCTGGAGCATACACACCAACCGAAATTCTAATGGCACATAACAATGGTGCCGATATTGTAAAAGTGTTTCCCTGCCCGGGTGCCGGTTATATAAAACAAGTACTGGCCCCACTGAACCACATCCGTGTAATGCCAACAGGCGGTATTGATATAAGCAACATTAAAACTTTTGCCGGTACAGGCGCTGTAGCTTTTGGTATTGGGAGTGCCTTAGTTAACAGTAAAGTAGAAGTTAATGACAGCTATCTTAAACAACTCACCATAAAGGCACAACAATTTATTGCGGCATTGAATGATTAACTGTTTTATAATGATTAAGGCAGCTTTAAGATAGGGTGCTTTTGACAACCGGCTTTTGTTAGTTTGCTCTTTATTACAATATAGCTTTACAAAAACATTCAACTTTATTAATGCAGTATTTTATCAGTTGCGACTGGGGTACATCATCGTTTCGCTTAAGATTAGTTGAGGTTGAAACAATGATCGTGCTGGCTGAAACACAGTCTGACAAAGGCATTGCCGCTACCTATGCTGCCTGGCAGGCTGATGCAAATGCTGAAAGGCTATCGTTTTATATTGATGTAATACTGGATCAAGTTCATGTGCTTGAACAGTTATATGCCCGATCATTAGATCATGTGACTATCATTGTTTCAGGCATGGCTTCCGCAAGTATTGGTATGCTGGAGTTACCTTATGTACTTATTCCTTTTAACATCCATGATGGTTTATTAGAAACATATATTATTAAAGCAACAGAAGCCTGCCGCCATAATATCATAGTGATATCCGGCATCAAATCTATAAATGATGTAATGCGTGGCGAAGAAACCATGCTTGCCGGTTGTGACATCAGCCATACAAATAATGAACAATTATTTATTCTTCCTGGCACACATTCCAAACACGTTACAATTCAAAATAGTCTCATCACTAATTTTAAAACTTTCATGACCGGTGAATTATTTGACCTGCTTTGCATTAAAAGCGTTCTTGCTGATTCAGTTGAAAAAGATGATGCCTCATTTAATGCTATATCTTTTCTGCGGGGCGTAAACGATTCCGGGGGATCAGATTTTCTGAACATAATTTTTCATGTGCGTACCAATATCTTATTTAAGAAGTGCAGTAAAAATGAAAATTATCATTACTTAAGCGGCCTGCTGATTGGCGAAGAGTTGAAGACTATTGCTGCGGGAAATTACGCGGCTGTAACAATCGTTTCAGCCGGTAATTTAAGAACGTTATATGCTGAAGCCTTATCAGCCCTTGGTTACACGCCACTCATCAAAAATGCAGAAGATGCGTTAATAAGAGGACAGGCTACCATATACAATCATTATATATAATTACGCTAAAAAAATATCAGATGAAAGGTGTGTTTATTTCGATTTGTACTTACTGCATTTTTGTAAACAGCTACAGTTATAGAAGTGACACAAGCAGTAGTAAAGTTGGTGTAAGAGATACAACAACAGGCCGCATAGAAATATATGATACCAGTGCACTTAAATTAATTGATAGCAATGCCGTTATTGAAGTGATAAGCCGCAATTTCACCTGGGCTGAAGGACCGCTTTGGCTCGATGAGCAACAAACACTCTTGTTTACCGATGTGCCGGAGAATAAAGTTTACCAATGGAAAGAAGGCGACACGGCAAAACTCTACCTCACGCCTTCCGGGTACACAGGCTTAATAAAAAGAAATGGTGGTGAAGATGGTGCAAACGGGCTTGCATTGGATCAAGAAGGCCGCTTGTTACTTTGCCAATCGGGCAACAGGCAGGTGGTGCGCATGAATGCCACGCTTAATACGCCAAGGCCTGATTTTACTGTACTGGCAGCCAATTACAACGGTAAAAAATTTAATAGCCCCAACGACCTGGTGGCCGACAGTAAAGACAACATTTATTTCACCGATCCAATTTATGGCCTGCCCGGTGGTGCTACTGACCCGAGCCGTGAATTAAACTTTGAAGGTGTCTACAAGATAAATGCTAACGGCAAACTGATTTTATTAATTGACTCTATCGCTAATCCAAATGGTATTGCTTTATCACCGGATGAAAAGAAATTATATGTAGCAAGCAGTAATGAGCAGCATCCAAAATGGCTGGTATATGATCTTGATGAAAACGGTGCTATTACAAAAGGCGGTGTGTTACTTGATGGCACAGCATTACAAATTAATGCGGAAGTAAAGCAAGGCGTTGATGGTTTTAAGATTGATGAGCACGGCAACATTTTTAGTGCAGGCCCTGATGGAGTAAATATCATTTCACCACAAGGCAAATTGCTCGCCCTTATAAAAATATTTAGCCGGCGTACCTCCAACTGTGCTTTCAATACCGCTAAAGACGTTTTGTTTATAACGGCAGATGATATGGTATTGCGGGTGAGGCTGCATAAATAGACTATTCTTACCATCTTATAAAAACAAACCGTAAGTATCTTTACATGTAATCAATAACATGAAAAATATTTTATCATTCATACTAATAATAGCGCTTACAACATCGTTCGCTCAAAAAGAAAAAACGTGGATTGCTATTGGTGATTCTATAACCTATCTGAATGATCACCCTGATGAAACAGGCAACCGCATCAGCAAAGGGTATATGACATTGGTTACAGAACAACTGCCAGGCATAGCTTTTAAAAACCAGGGACACAATGGATGGACTTCAGGCGACATAGCGGCGCAGATAGATAGCCTTGGTCTTTCAAAAGCTGATATATACTCTGTCTTCCTTGGCACTAATGACTGGTGGGCTGGCCGAACTGTTGGCACATTAGCAGATTATAAAAACAATACAGGTACCACTACCATCTATGGCTCTTTTCGCATAATCATAAATAAATTGCGCAGCCTGAATAACGGTGCAAAAATTATTCTTGTTACACCAATGCAGCGGGGTGATTTTGTTTATATTAATGATATGACCAATAATGCCTGGGGTTCATACAAACCAAAGAACGGTCAAACATTATCGCAGGTGGCAGATGCTGTGTTGGCTATAGCAAAATATGAACACCTTGAGGTGGCTGACCTCTACAACAAAAGTGGGATCACCTATAGTAACATGGTAAATTTTAAACGCCTGAAAACTCCACAAAGTGGTGTCTATAAAAATTATACTTATCCGGCTT
Source organism: Chitinophagaceae bacterium (assembly GCA_031365305.1). Classification (GTDB taxonomy): domain Bacteria; phylum Bacteroidota; class Bacteroidia; order Chitinophagales; family Chitinophagaceae; genus Ginsengibacter. The sequence continues at coordinate 1,330 of JANLXV010000181.1, read as the reverse complement.
ATATAAAGGTGCCATTTAATCCTTCTGCAGATGATTATCCTTACCCGGCTGAGGCAATCAACATGACCTATGATGGATTACATCCGTCTGATAAAGGTTATGCCATCATCGCTAACATGCTGGTAAAAATTATGAAGAGATATTAATGTCTTGTTGCTTATTTATTTGAGTATCAAATATTTTCATGCTGATGTTGCGAAACCGGGATGGAAAAGAGATTCAACAACGATTTACACAAAATCTCACCCAAAGTAAATCAGTACGCCTACCGCAATATTCAGGCGTATCAATGATATGTTTCACCCGCTTTGTTTTATTAAATAATTCTTATTTTATTTTCCGAATGCCTGGTCAAAAGTCCAGCCGAAATAATAAATAGAACCAACTTTCGGACCTCCATAAACAGTATTGTATTCATTATTAAACAAATTTGAAGCACCAAGTTTAAACATGGATTGCAGGTTTTTTATTTTGTAAGAAACCGCTAAATCCACAATACCTTTTGAGGCAATGTTCCCCGCTCCAAATGGCGATTGCCAGGTATAGGCATCCCAATACCTGTATTTAATATCGAAACCGATACTGGTTTTAAGAATGTCATTACCTGAAAAATAAACGTTGTAACGATTTTTCGGTGTGTTGAAACTCGGTAAAAAACCCGGGCTGCTTTTTAAAGCTTTGGTAGCATTAAAGGTGGTTTTAGTATAGCTAAAGCCTACCTTAAAACCCTTCCCGATCACATAATCCAGGCCAGCGCCAAATCCATTGGAAGTAACCTTCTCAGCAATATTGGTATAAACGGCAAAAGCCCTTTTGGCCTCTACACTAAAAGCTGTAATACGTACTACTAGGTCCTGGTATTGGGTATGATAATAGTTTAAGTCAACAAATAATTTATTGGCGAAAAAACCTTTATAACCAATTTCGGAGGTAGTGTTTTGTTCCTGTTTTATAGCCGGCAAATTCGCCAGCTTTAATAAGCCTGAATCAGTACTGCCGCCGCCTGCAAAAGCCTGGTAAGAGGCCAGTGTCACTAATTTTTTCTGTAAATCCAAACCGGTAAACTTTGTTCCTGCAGCGTTTTGGTAACTGTAATGATCAAAGTTATTCTGCAGGCCTCCCAGCAAAATCGCACTGCCAACGTCCACTGCAATATAGCCTTCCTGGCCGCCGGGGTTTCTAAAGCCGGTTTGATAGGATGCTCTCAAATTCTGATTTTTTTCTTTATCTAATGATGCCTCTACTGTAATTGTTGGCGTGATGCTTTACTTTAAATTTTCATTGTTATCTTTCCGTATTGACCAACTCTCATTTATACGCTCATTTAAAA
>JANLXV010000153.1:0-5020 GCA_031365305.1 Chitinophagaceae bacterium | reverse complement strand
TTTCAGGGGTATTGAAATAAACACTACTGCCGCAGAAGCCTTTGTAAAGATGAGCGGTTCAGGCGTGGACTGGTAACAAACACCAACCGAATCATCCTCTAAATAAATGCTTATGTTTTTGCTTCCTCATTTTATCAATTCTTCTTTTCATTTAAAAAAGGTTTCCATTTGGTTGACTCTGCAAAGTCTTTTATAACCATGTTTCTCGTATAGAGTAATTGCTTTAAATAATTTGTCAGCAGCAGTCTATCCACAACATGACCTAATACACCTAAGGGTGAGCGGAATTTAAAAATGTCTTTCATGACGGTATCTCCATTTAAATTTTCAAAATAGTGCTCGTGAATAATAGACTTAAAAACACCTTTCACCTGTTCGTCTCTAAAATAAAAAGGGCGGTCAAAAGCGGTTATCACAGAGGTTAGTTTTTGCCTTATCCCAAAATGAGTAGCCTGCCAGGTTATGGATTCATTCATATTGATAAGACCTTTGATCGTTCCACTTATTGCTTTCTCATTTGAACTTGCTGTTGATATTACATGCAGATCAATACTTCTTGAAAGATCAAAACAAATATTTATATCAGCATTGATTGTAGTTTCAAGTTTGATAATAGGCATACTGATGCAGTCTTAAAATTAAACACTAATACAAAATAGCCATTTCACTATTATCCGGTTCTGCAATAAAGTAATGCCGGCAATTACTGATTGTGATTTCATCTAACGCATCAATAAAATTTTTATAGGTACTTTCCTTCGTTGGCTTAATAATTATGGAGAGATCATTTGTATTGATGTTGCTTTTTACTAACTGCAATTGCTTGTTGTGAATAATGGTTCTCATCGCCCCAAAATTATCATATTTTGTAACTGTTGAAAGCCCATCATAATAGCCAATACTATCGTTACGATGTAAGATAAATGTAAGCGTAGCTGATGCTGGCAGCAGTGTTTTAATGCCGGCATCTTTCGGCAATATTAGTTTGGTAATACCAGCTTCCTGTAGTGTAGTGGTAAGCACAAAAAATGTAATTAAGAGAAAGCCAAGATCAACCATTGGCGTAAGATCTACTTTTATAAATTTGTGTGCAGACCTGTTGCCCGGCTTGTGTGTTGCATAAACTTCTGCCATAACAATTATTTATGGCTAAGAGTGTTTTTGAAATGCTATTCCATAAATCACAATATTATTCATCAATGCTTTCAATAATACTTTTTAAAAAAGCATTCTGGTCAAAAGACCGGTCAAGCGTTAAGCCCAGCCTCACGACTACCAATTTTTTTGAAGGAATAATGTATATGGCCTGGTAAGCATAACCATCGCAATACAACATATCAGCGGGCACATCAGGAAAAATGCGATGCGTAGAATCTTTTGGCTGCCCATTCAACCAAAACTGGTAACCATAATTTTTTAGCTGGTTACATGGCGCAGGCGTTGATGTTTGTTTTACCCAGCCTTCGGGTAAAAGCCGTTCCCCGTTCCATACGCCATCATTATAATACAGCATACCGAATCTTGCATAGTCCCGTGCAGTGGCCTGTATGTAAGATGAGCCTACAAAAGTGCCTGATGCATCCGGTTCAAAAAAAGTATGATACATGCCTATCTTATTAAACAAAGCTTTTGCCGGGTATGCAGCATACTCATCTTCACCAACAATTTGCCTGATTAGTCTTGAAAGAATATTACTGTTACCGCTTGAATAACTAAACACCGTTGCCGGCGGATGTGCTAAAGCATGCCTGGCGGCAAAGGCTGCCATATCACCTTCTTTATAAAGCATATTGGTAACATCGGTTGCCTTGCTATATTTTTCTTCAAAGTTGAGGCCACTGGTTTGCTGTAACAATTGTTCTATTGTAATAGCATGGCGTGGATCGCCTGCATCTGCCCATTCAGCCACAGGAGCAGGTTTCCTAACATCGAGCATACCTTGTTTAACCAGAGTGCCAATCAATGCGCCTGTAACACTTTTTGCCATTGACCAGCCATACATTTTTGTATCCTTATTAAAACCAGTTGCATATTTTTCGGCAACCAGCTTTCCATCATAAATTACATTCACGGCTCGGGTTCTTATTTTTTTTCCGGGCAGGGATTCCATAAAAGCCTGCTCAACAGCCGCTAATAAATTTGTGTTGTTAATTTTAGATGGAACACTGTCACTTATCTTATCGCCATACGGCCACTCAAGGCTATCAGTAAATATTTTTTGAGGCTCAGGCAGATGAAAAACCTGTGAGCGTAGCGCTTGTTCAGATATATCGTTTATCAAAGTACAGCCAAGGCCTTTACGATAAATGGCTTTCCTTTTAGCCATCCCCAAAACGGCAGAGGTTACAGATGAATCGTGTAAGTCTATAGCATATTTAGCAAGGCTGAAAGGCATTTCATCCATTTCGGCGCTGTCAATACCGGCCTTATCTCTTCCCGATACAAACGTGCATGAACAAACATGTTTGGCATCGAAGCCGGTTATAATTGGGAGTGAGATCCAGGCATAATGGATAAGCCATATAAGAATCAATATAATTATTAAGGTTACCCACTTTGTAAATTTTCCTTTCATTACTTATCACACATATTGATTTAAAGATATCAAAAGGCTATCTGTTATTTTTTCTTAGGTAGATTAATTGGCGAATCATTTGCCATAATTAAGCTTCTGCTTCCAATTGCTATGGCCTTAATTATTTGGGTCATATTTCCAATGTCTATCCTTTCTATTTCATCACACGGCCGATGGTAGCAATTGTCATCATCATCGCTACACATAATGGTGTGCGCCGGAATGCCCATTATAGCGAAAGAATAATTGTCAGAACGTTCAAAAAGTTGCTTAGATAACGGTGGCTCGGCAATAATACTAAACCCTGAATAATTTAGGTTCTCTTTAAAAATTGAGGAGAAATTGGAATAGTCACTTCCTGTAATATAAAAGGCCTTTTTTCTGCCAAATGTTGAAACTCCAATCATTTCAATATTAATCACAGCAATAATATTTTCCGGTTTTACATGATTGACAAACACACCTGAACCCATCAGGCCTAATTCTTCTCCGGCAAAAGCACAAAAAATTATGGTTCTTGCATTATCATTTTTTTGCGAAAAGTATTTAGCCAGTGTTAACATCGCGGTGGTACCTGATGCATTATCATTAGCTCCATTAAAAATCTTGTCTTTTGAACCTGAATACAATTCGCCTAAGTGGTCATAGTGCGCACAAAAAATGATCGCTTCATCTGGTACAGTTTTACCTTCTAAAACACCGACAACGTTGAATAAAACTTTATTTGATTTATAAAGGAAGGACGAATCATGTATTTGTTTTTTTGTTAGTGGAACGTTACTAAATTCCTGAAGAAAAGTTGAGTATCCAGGGTAATTTAAAAGTCAATATTTTGAAAACTCTGAAGAAATAAAAGCAGCGGCACTCTTCAGTTGCGGACTAAAATTACCCCGACCTTTTAAATTGTCTGAAGACAAAAATGTGATAATTCTTTCAACTTCCTTTTCATTTATTGAATCTGCTAACACCTGGCAATAAATTGAATTGCATACCTGCACAGAGAAGATAAATGATAAAATAACTTTTATTATCAAGAGATGTTCTTAATTAATTATTATGAGTTCACAAGTATATCGTGAGAACAAAAAACAACGTCAAAATGACGTTGTTTTAAAAATTTAACTACGACAAATTTTAATATCCCCACTTCTTCATGATCGCTAAATCTTCCTTCATAGCATCTAAAGGTTTCTGCCCCTGGTAAGATTCCTGTTCAACGATAAGGTATTTGGTGCCGCCTGTTTTTACGCCTTCATCTACGATAGCTTTTGTACCAACCACGCCTTTACCTAAAACTGAACTTTCATAGCCGCCCATTTCGCCTTTTTCGCTTTTAATCTCATCTTTCACATGCATGGATGCAAAGCGTCCGGGGTATTGTTTAATAACCTCTAAAGCCCTGCCACCAGCGCCATACATATTGCCTACATCAATTTGTTGAATCACATATTTTGGATCAGTATTCTCCAAAATAACATCGTATAATTTTTTACCCTTAATATCAGTATTAAATTCAAAGTCGTGGTTATGGTAACCGAACTTCATGCCCGATTTACTGCATAGCTCCCCGCATTTATTAAACAGACCTAAAAAGTTCATCAGCTCCGTTTCATCTTTACGCAGACTTTCATCAAGCCAGGGGCTTATTACATATTCCTGCCCTACAGTGGCAGCATCTTCAACGGTGTACTTCCAGGCAGCCGTAAAATCGTTGGCTGCTTTGTCCCAATGGTCAGCCTGCATTACTGTATGGCCGCTCGGCATCTTCAGGCCAAGATCATCTAATACTTTTTTAAATTCGGCAGCGCTGTACCCGTAAAATTTACGATCAACATAGTTCGCATGTTCTACATATTTGTAACCCATTTTAGATAACTGTGTAAGCACATCCAAAGGATTGGCCTTCATGTCGTCCCGTACCGAGTACAATTGCAGGCCGACAACAGCCCCCGGCTTTACGGCTGCAAATAGCCGGTTAGATAATAGGGTAGTGCCGGCTAATGCCAAGCCCGCCTGTGTAATAAATTTTCTGCGTGATGTATTCATATAGCTTATTTTAAATAGCCCTCACAATTTAAATGAATTCTTTTTAATGCTGCGGTGTTGTGTAAGTGAATATTTTTGAAAATGCAGATGCGGTAAAAAAATAAATAGTTGCATTGAAGGATCACCGGCTTGCCTTTTATAAACCAAGGGGTAGCATTAAAATCATAAATCCCTAAATTACAGCAATGATTTTTTAAAGTTTTAAACAGAACGCTATGATAAATAATATTTGCCTTATGTTGTTGCTTACAACGTTAATTAGCTGCAGCGGCAATAAACAGGACACTGCACCAGCAGATAATAAAGCACAAAACATGAAGGCAGACAGCAAAGAGCTTGCGCAATTGATGGCAGATTATTACCGTGAGCGTATGGACCTTTTTCCTATTGAAGCTACAT
>JANLXV010000056.1:0-3626 GCA_031365305.1 Chitinophagaceae bacterium | reverse complement strand
CTCGTAGTCGGCATACAGTCTGATCGCATTTTTAACCTGCCCCTTTTTAATGACTTTAACCTGTTAATATCAGATCTCAAAAAAACAGAATACGTTGAAGATGTAGTGGCAATGCCCCTTGCCATAAATCTTGTAAAAAATACTGAATCAGAAAAACTAGAATCGAAGCCAATTTTTCAACAACCTGTAACCTCCCAGCAACAACTTGATAGCGAAAAGATCCAGTTCTTTTCTTTACCATTTTATAACACTTTATTATACAACTCATCAAGTAGCAGTTACCTGGCGGGGGTGCATATAAATAAGGCGGCGCTCAATTCACCCAAAAGAACAGCGATCATTAAACATATTTTAGATGCTACGAATCGCTTTACCACACGTTCATCTATACCTGCACACCTTAGCGGTTTGCCATTTATACGAACTGAAATTGCCAACCGCATTGCCCAGGAAATGAAATGGTTTTTGATTGGTTCTTTAATACTTTCAACCATCATTTTATTGCTGTTATTCCGCTCTCTTGGCACAACATTAATTTCGTTAGCAGTAGTAATCATGGGTGTAGTATGGAGCTTTGGCACACTCTATTTGTTAGGCTACAATCTTACTTTATTAAATGCACTGATACCGCCGCTTGTAGTGGTTATAGGAATACCCAACTGTATTTATTTTTTAAATAAATATCATACAAACTATAGAAGGTCGCACAATAAATATGAGTCGCTAATTGATATGGTAAGTAAGATGGGCATTGTTACCTTATTCTGCAATCTTACCGCTGCTATTGGTTTTGGCGTATTTGCTTTTACCAGGAGTGCCGTGCTTAAAGAGTTTGGTATTGTTGCAGGCATCAGCATCATGCTCATTTTTGTGATCTCTTTTATTTTTTTGCCGGCCATTTTAAGTTACGTTGCCGTGCCGGGTAAGGCGCAAACAAAATACCTGACCAACCGTTACATTAATACTTTACTCACACACCTGCAACAAAGTGTTCTGAATAAAAAAGTTTTAATTTATACTTTAACCGCTATTATTTTATGTATTTCAATTGCGGGTATTTTCAGGCTTAAAAGCGAAGCCTTTATTGTAGATGATCTGCCGGCGAATGACAGGATTTACAGTGATCTAAAATTTTTTGAAAGGAATTTTAGCGGAGTGATGCCATTAGAAATTATTATTGATACCCGGAAAAAATATGGGCTCGCAGGTGCAAAGTCACTGGCTGTTTTTGAAAAGGTTGATTCATTGTCTCAGTTCATTAGTCAGCAACCACAACTATCACGGCCATTATCAATTGCGGAAGGTTTAAAGTTTGCCAAACAGGCCTTTTATGAAGGTGATACGGCTAATTACACTTTACCCAATAGTTTTGATGGCGCCTTTGTTGGAGAATATTTAAAAGTAAAAAAAGACAGTAATTCTACAGGCTTCACAAAGCTGCTGTCCACCTTTATTGACTCAACACGGCAAAGTACAAGAATTAGTGTAAACATGGCTGATGTAGGCACAGTGCGGCTTCCGGCCATTATTCAAACCATTAGTACCAAAGCCTACCAGTTGTTTGATTCCTCTAAGTATGATGTAAGATTTACCGGCTCAAGTATTACTTTTTTAGAAGGCAGCAGGTATATTATCAACGGCTTAAAAGAAAGTATTTTATGGGCTTTTTTGCTGATAGCCTTATGTATGTTATATCTTTTTAAATCGTTGCGAATTGTAATTTGTTCATTACTGCCCAATATAATACCGTTAATAGTTACTGCAGGCATTATGGGCTGGGCTGGCATTCGCCTGAAACCATCTACAGTGCTGGTGTTTAGCGTTGCGCTTGGCATTGCCATAGATGTAACAATCAGATTTTTGGTTAACTACAAACAGGAGCTTGCAACTAACAATTTTAATGTTGAAGCAACTGTTATCAAAACAATCAGGAGTACAGGCCTCAGCATTTTGTATACCTCGATGGTGCTGGTTGCCGGCTTTATTATTTTTTGCTTCAGCAATTTTGGCGGCACGCAGGCTTTAGGATGGCTCACTTCATTAACTTTATTGGTAGCCACTTTTACAAATTTGCTTTTACTACCCTGCCTTTTGCTTCCGCTAAAAACAACAGGCAGACCAGTAACAAGCAAGGTTCTGTAGAAATTATTACTCGGAAAAGTCCTGAATCTTTTATTTTCAATATTTATTTTTAAATAAAGAGTATTAAAAGATTAAGGCATAAAAGTTTCTTTTAAAAAACAAAAATTGTAAGCTATGCGACCCATCTGGACAGGAGCTATTGGTTTTGGCCTGGTAAACATTCCTGTGAAGCTTTACAGCGCTACACAAACCAGCACGCTCGATCTTGACATGCTTGATAAGAAAGATCATGCCCACATTAAGTTTCAGCGCATCAACGAAAAAACCGGCAAGGTGGTAACATGGGAAAACATTGTAAAAGGTTACAAAGTAGATGATGATTATGTAGTGCTTACAGATAAAGATTTTGAAGCAGCAAGTGCAAAAAAAACAAAGACCATAGAGATCTCTGATTTTGTAAAGGAAGAAGAGATCAACAGTATTTATTATGAAACGCCTTATTATATTGAGCCTGATAAATCGGGCACAAGAGCTTATGAACTATTGCGGCAGGCACTTGTTAAAACCGGCAAAGTAGGTATATCATCATTTGTAATGCGCAGCAAAGAAGGACTGGCAATTTTAAGAGCCACAAAAGATTTGCTGATATTAAACCGCATCCGTTTTGAAGAAGAAATAAGAGACACGGATGAACTGGTATTACCGGAGAAAACCGCTGTAAAACCTGGGGAATTGCAAATGGCTGTAACGCTGATCAACCAGCTATCTGCAAAGTTTGATATCTCTCAATACAAAGACACTTATACCGAAGAGTTGCTGAAACTGATAAAGGCGAAAGCGAAAGGCAAACCCATAAAACTAACAGAATTAAAAGTGGTTCACAGCAAAACAAAAGACCTTATGGAGCAATTAAAGGCCAGCCTGAATACCAAACGTAAAAAAGCTTCTTAATGGCACTTACACTTTATAATAAGAAAAGAAATTTTAAAGATACGCCTGAACCTTCTGGCAAGGCCGGCACAGCGGCACCTAAATTAATTTTCGTTGTACAGCGCCACAAGGCTTCAAGGTTGCATTATGATTTCAGGTTAGAAATGGATGGTGTATTAAAAAGTTGGGCTGTACCTAAGGGGCCTTCTCTTAACCCAAAAGATAAACGCCTCGCTATGATGGTTGAAGACCATCCTTTTGATTATAAAGATTTCGCCGGTATAATACCCGAAGGAAATTATGGCGCCGGCATTGTAGAGATATGGGATAGCGGCACCTATACTGATCTTGACAATTCTGATAAAGCTGCTGCTGAAAAAAAACTTAAAGCAGCTTTAAAAGCAGGCAACTTAAAAGTGACTCTTTCCGGAAAAAAACTTAAAGGAGAATTCGCTTTGGTTAAATTAAAAGCTGCTGAAGATAATAGCTGGCTCTTAATAAAGCATAATGATAAATATGCAACTCACGAAGGGTTTAGTAGCGAAAAAGATACTTTAAAATCATCTCCCATAAATAAATGGCTGGCTGAAAATAAAAAATCTCCGAAAAAAAAA
>JANLXV010000099.1:0-7010 GCA_031365305.1 Chitinophagaceae bacterium | reverse complement strand
ATCTTACGGTGCAATTTATTGTCGGTGAGGTAGGTGATATTTTTTTCCTGCACCGTCGTATCGGTAGTGGCTTCCTGCTCCTGGCCATCTTTACCATTAAGGCGGATGCTTTCTTTAAAAATCAATTCTATTCCTTCGGCTCCAATACTGTTTCTAAAATGTACTAACTCGCTGGCTTCCCAAGGCGCCCCGCAGGCAAATATTTGCTCTCCGCTAAAATATTGATAGTAACAGTTCTCAGACCATTGTTCTACTACACTCTCATCGCTTATGTTACGAATTTGTTTGAGCAGCAATAATGACACCATCAGTCGTATCGGTTTTGCAGGACGGCCTTCTTTTGAATAAAGTTTTGCAAAAGCTTCTTCAAAAATATTCCAGTGGATTGTATTGGCTAAAATATACAGCGCATGCGTGCAGTTATTAAGGGGTGACTATTTAATTATTTAGTCAAGATAAAAAAGTAAATCTTTTGAAAATTCGCCATTAAAAGGCGTTTAAAAAGAAAAGAGACTGACTTGTTTTACCAAATCAGTCTCTTTGTAACTAATTTAAAATCAGTGACCCTGTCAGGATTCAAACCTGAAACCTCTTGATCCGTAGTCAAGTGCTCTATTCAATTGAGCTACAGAGCCATTTAAAAACATTCTGCCTAAAAAAACTTCAAAACCTTTTATCCGTAGTCAGATGCTCTATTCAATTGAGCTACTTAGCCTAAAGGCGGCAAAAATAATAAAAAAATGCTGACTAAGTTTTACGATTCACGAGATAAATTTATCAAGTGTTAACAAAGGGGGGTTGATTGGAGTTGGCTACCTATTTAAACACCGTCCGCACCGGAAAGCTCACCTTTTGCCTGCTGCTCTAAAACTCTTTTAGCGTAAGTCTTTTTATAAAATCTTACAATAAGATAAAGTACCAATAGTAAAGGAAGTATTATCGCTAACAAAATATTTCGCCGCTCTGTATCATTAGTAGTGATTTGAGGATACCTGAACAATAAAATTAAAGTGATACCGCACAACCATACAAATTGCGTATTATATTCTTTGTAGATCCATCTACGCCAGTTAAAATGCATACTCCGGAAAGTTAGGCCTATGGCTTTAAAAGATAGTATCCATCTGTTAACCTTAGCGCAATAGTTATTAAAATCCTCGCCAAACTTCTTTCTTAAAAAATCTTCTTCAGCCAAAACGATGCTGTGGTAGATTAACAGGAAAAACGGAATAATGATAAAAACATAGATCAACGAATTTGATAAGATGCCTACGCCGGTTAGCATTAAAATATTGCCAACATATAATGGGTTTCTGCAATGCCTGAATATACCTTCAGTAACCAGGCCGTGCGCTGCAATTCTCCTGTTAATACCACCTCTTAATATATAGGCTAAGCCAATGGTTGCACCCCTGATAAGCTGGCCAGACACCGTAACGGACAACCCTATAATTACCGGCCATATCCAGTAAGTGGTTCCAAAATTCTTTTCACTAAAGATCCAGGGGGAGGGCACAAATAAAAGCGCATATAAAAAAATGAAAAGCGTGTTGCGGTGATGAAAAAAGAAATTACCGATTTTTACCATTAGTATTTTTTTGCGATGAAACCGGCGAAATTGTACCATTTAAAAAACACTTCACAATGATTGAAACCAGCATTCCTGAGCAGGGTGATATTCTCACTCAGTTTATAAGGGATCAATACATTTTCCAATGCTTCCCGCTTTTGAGATATCTCTAATTCACTGTACTCGTTTCTGCGTTTAAAGTTGTAGTAGTAATCAATAAAGTCACGATTAAAAGGACTGTCTTCAGCAAGAATCTTCTCTATAACAATCAAAGCGCCACCTTTCACAGTACCATCAAAAATTTGTTTTAGTAACCTTTCCCTGTTAAGCGGCCTTATAAACTGGAGGGTTAGGCAAAGGATCACAACTGAGGCATCATGTATATTTACATGCGTATTTAAATCAGCCGTTTCAAGGTTTATATCCCGGCTTATACCTGCAGCATCAAGTTTTTCCTGGCATTTTTTCAGCATGTCTGTTGAATCATCAATACCAATAAATGGGATATGCTGAGGAACAGTTTCATTCATGTAAATCATTGTAGTTCCTGTAGAACAACCAAGATCATATACATAACTATTTTCCTGGTAATGATCAATAGTAAGCTCGCCTATCATTCTTTGAATTTCTTCATAATAGGGTACAGACCTGTTTACCATGTCATCAAAAACACCTGCTACTTTGCTGCTGAACTTAAAATCTGAAGGCTTATGTATATTATTCTTAAAAACCTCATCTTTTTGCATAAATAGTAATTATAGGAAGAAGGTAATCGCAAAGGTATTTTCTGGAACCCAATTATAATTTAAATTCTGAAAAAACTATGAATTACATTTTAGAGACATGCTTATAAAAATCTTATCAGGTAGCAGAAATCATACATAAATTTCCCGAAATCTTCGGCTGACGCCTATTACTATCGCTATTTTACTTGCTGTAATTATATAGTAATAGATGAATAAAGGTAAGTATGAAAAGTATAGAACAGATGTGTTGATCAACTTAAGCACTCTATTAAGTGGCAGCATCTTATATCTTTGAAAAATAAAACCATTCATCACATCTTTTAAAATTTTAAAAACAGCAGTATGAGATCTAATCATGAAATAGATTATAAAATTTTTGGTGAAGAATTACAGTTTGTAGAAATAGAACTTGATCCGAATGAAACAGTGATTGGTGAACCTGGTAGTTTTATGATGATGGATAGTGATATACAAATGTCAACCTTGTTTGGTGATGGCTCTCAAAATAGCCAAAGCTCTGGCTTACTTGGTAAAATATTAAGTGCGGGCAAGCGGTTGCTGGTGGGAGAAAATTTATTTGTAACCGCCTATTCAAATGTTGGAAATGGCAAAAAGAAAGTAAGTTTCGCCGCACCATATACAGGCAAAATAATTCCTTTAGATCTGCAGCAACTGGGTGGAAAAATAATTGCGCAAAAAGATGCCTTCCTCTGCGCTGCAAAGGGCGTAAGCATCGGTATTGAATTTCAGCGCAGGCTTGGCACAGGAATCTTTGGCGGCGAAGGTTTTATCATGGAAAAGCTGGAAGGTGATGGAATGGCTTTTGTTCACGCCGGTGGTTATGTAATAGAAAGAAACCTGCAACCTGGTGAAATATTAAAAGTAGATACCGGCTGTATTGTTGCTTACACCAATTGAATTGATTTTGATATAGAGTTTATAAAAGGCATAAAAAACTGGATGTTTGGCGGTGAAGGTTTATTTTTTGCCATACTTAGAGGCCCCGGTAAAGTATGGATACAATCATTACCCATTAGCAGGCTCGCCGGAAAATTAATGCAATATGCCACCGTAAATCGTAGGGAAGAAGGCAGCATACTCGGTGGACTTGGCAATTTATTAGATGGTCGTGAGTAATAAATTTCGTTTATACACTATACTTTTTGCGGATACCTTATTTAGTAAAATTGTTTAGTAGTTTAAGTTAACTCTTACTTGTGCTGAACAATTGTAACCTGTAATTGTTTCCCTTCGGAGCAGCCTGCCTATATAATATGCCTTCCGGTTTTACTTGCGCTGACTTTATTAATACATAAATTAAAAAAACTCCACCATGCAAAATGGCACAATGATCCAATACTTTCACTGGTATACAAGAGGAGATGGTAAGCATTGGGATGATATAAAAAATGATGCAGTTCATTTGGGAGAGATAGGGATCACTTCAGTTTGGCTGCCGCCGGCATGCAAATCCACATCAGGAGGCTACAGTGTAGGGTATGATATTTATGACCTTTTTGATATTGGCGAATTTGACCAAAAGGGGAGCATAAGAACAAAATACGGCACCCGTGAACAATATATTGCAGCTATTGCCGCATTGCATAATGCAGGCCTGCAGGTAATTGCTGATATCGTTTTAAATCATAAAGGTGGTGGCGATGAGATTGAAAAAGTTATGGCTGTAAAAGTAAATCCTGATAACAGGAATGAAGTTATTTCCGAGCCAATAGAGATCGAAGCTTTTACAAAATTCACTTTTCCCGGGCGGCATAAAAAGTATTCAGATTTTATCTGGACACATCAATGCTTTACCGGTGTTGATTATGCTTATAATCTTGATGAAAGAGGCATTTTTAATTTGTTGCATGAACATGGCGATGATTGGGAAGAAATGATAGATGATGAAAAAGGTAATTATGATTTTTTAATGTATGATGATATAGAGTTTAGAAATCCTGCGGTAAAAGAAGAATTAAGCCGGTGGGCAAAATGGTATTATGATACTGTACATTTTGACGGTGTAAGGTTAGATGCAGTAAAACACATCAATCCAAAATTTTACAATGAATGGCTCCGCAGGTTACGCCACGAAACGGGCAAAGAAATTTTTGCCGTTGGCGAATATTGGGCTCCCGGTGCTTTGCCTTTGTTATTAAAATATATTGAAGCCACAGAAGGCAACATGAGCCTTTTTGATTCTTCGTTACATCATAACTTTTATCACGCTTCCAATGCAGGAAAAGATTATGATATGAGAATGATTTTTGAAGAAACCCTTGTAAAAATAAATCCGGCCCTTGCAGTAACAGTTGTTGATAATCATGATACACAACCATTGCAGGCCCTGGAAGCGCCTGTTGAACATTGGTTTAAAGCTATAGCTTATGCGCTCATTTTATTAAGGCAGGAAGGTTATCCATGCATTTTTTTACCTGATCTGTATGGTACATCTTATAAAGATCAGGGTAAGGATGGCAATGAATATGAGATTTTTTTAGATCGTGTTGATGAGCTTGAAGGATTAATTAGAGCGAGGAAGGCCTATGCATTTGGCAGGCAAAGAGATTATTTTGATCATGGAAATTGTATAGGCTGGACCCGTGAAGGCGATGGTGAAAATGACGGTTGTGCTGTATTACTCAGTAACGGCGACGGAGGAAGTAAACAAATGGAAATAGGTAAGTATTATGCAGGCTCAAAATTTATTGACCATCTCCAAAAAGTTGGCAGCGAAGTTTTAATAAATGAAGAAGGGTGGGGCGGCTTTAGCTGTAATGCAGGCTCAGTTTCAGTCTGGGTGAGGAAGCTATAGCAAAAATGAGGTGATTCTATTGCATGATTAAAAAATGTTTTATACATTTACGCTTACACAAGAATTTCAACTCTACTTACCCATTATCCTCGGAACAACTTAGCTTACTATACATTAACTGTAAAATACAGTTTCCTAATTAGTGTAAATCGTTGAGCCAACAATCCAATGTTGTTGAGAATTATTTTATGGGCATACTTTTAAAATGATGCCGGGTGCAGTCTCATAATGAAATACCGAAAGGCATTTAATTATTATAACCACATAAAAAACAAAAACATGGAACGCACTTTTACCTGGGTACACAACATTATTAATAGTTGTAACAGCGATTATCATTTTGATTGCGCAGATGCACTAATCACATTATTTGAATCGAAGTACAAAGATGATGATGTTGTTTTTTCTCTAAAACAGTTAAGGTACAGCAAATGGGCTGCTATACATTCTATATTGATTTGATCTTTTTAGAAATTACTTAACGAAACTCACTGTTTTTACAGGTCTTTCATTCATTTTCATCATCAGTAAATATTTACCTTTTGATAAACCGGCGGTGTTTAAGAAGTAATGATTGGTGTACGAAATGTTCACAATGTTGTCTGAAAAGCTTTTCAGAAGTTTACCATTGGTATCAAAAAGTGAAAATAACACCTTGCCTTTTTGAGAAGTTGTAAACTCGATTTTCGTGAACGCCGCTACAGGATTTGGGAAAACAACTAAAGACGATAGAGTACCTGCTAACGCCACTCTGGTGTTAGGTTTCACTTGCAGATTAGTGATAGCCTTTGCCATTGTAACTGGTACCAATTGGTAAGCCCCTACATGAAAGGTAGTCTTCCCTGTAAGATCATTGCCCCAATAATCCCTGGAACCTATCTTTGTTCCAAATGTTGCGTTTAAGTTTAAACCTGTATTATAAAGTGCCGAAGTAGGATTTATTTTATAAGAGGAAAGCGTTGTAAGCAATGTTGGGTTGTTGAAAGTGATGCCTCGTGTGCTATCTGAGTACTGTGGGTCAACCTGGAAACCGCTGGCTACACCACTTATTTTTTCCTGCCCGGTTGCTGTTCTCCAGGCAGAAAGCGATGTATAAGTTGCAGTGCCCGAAGTTATTTTAAAAGCACTTCCTGAACTCCAGTAGTCATTGCCTTGAAAGGTCACGCCAGCCGCAACTGCAAGGCTTATCAACTGCATAGAACCGGTAGTTTGTAAAATATTATTCCGAACATTTGCACCTGAAATGTAACCGCTGTTTTTGAAAAAGGCTTTGCCTGTTGAGCCTGAAATTGGGCTGAGGTAAATGATGTTATTATAAATTTCTACGCCCTGTATACCGCCATTTGAGCCTGCTGTCCATAAATGTATTGCACCGTAATTATTTTTTCTGCAGTCATTTTCACTAATGTTGTAGCGTATGGTATTATTTTTTGTAAGTGAAGCGTATCTATGCTGGGCTACCATTAAACCTGCTCCATAATTATCATGTGAATAATTATATTGGATGATTGAATTGATGCAACCACCGTCAAGATCAAACCCGCAGCCATCTTTTGAAGTGCCTGTTTTGTTGTGATGGGCTTCATTAAATTGTAATATCACATAATTAGATTCATACGCCCAGATACCGTTAGGCCCGCCGTCCACACTTTTGTGCAGCCAGCCGTTTTCGTAAGAGGTACAGTATTCTACCACTGCAGTATCTACACCTCCAAGTACAATACCATTGCCGGAATTTCCTGTAGTATTCTCCGGTATCCCTGGGTTGTTATACACGGTTTTGTATGCCAGGTACACCTTTCTGTGCACATAAGGCTTTTCTTCATACAGTGAAATACCGCCTGCGGCATTATCATGGCTGTAACAATTTGTAATTGAC
>JANLXV010000050.1:0-5092 GCA_031365305.1 Chitinophagaceae bacterium | reverse complement strand
ATAGATTTTGGTAAAGAAACCGAAGTAAACACAAGGGTGCTTATTTACGAATTACTTGATTTTATTGATGATGTTTTAAACCCATTAGGCAGCAGGCATGCCATTGGTCACGTTCATAAAATGCTGGAGGGTGGCACCGGCGCAGACAGGCAGCTTAAAGTATTCGAGGAAACTAACAGTCTTATAAATGTAGTAGATTATATCAGGTCACAATTTTTAGAGGGGATATAATTTTAAACATTCTTTATTTCTAAAGTATTAAGCAAATACCAAATGGTATTTATTTCTGTTACAAGATTAAGGATAAGCTCTTTTTTTTATCTACCCGTATTTTTTATAAAAAATGAGAGAGTAATTAAACAACTAAAAAAAGCTGAAGGTTTTTTATCAGGCAAACTGTTCGTTGATAAACATTTAACCTTCTGGACGCTTACACGATGGGAAAGCGAAGCCGGCATGAAAGCCTTTCGCAATAGCCTTGATCATAAGAAGGCTATGCCCAAATTACCTGGCTGGTGCGATGAAGCTTCATACACACACTGGCTTGAAGATTCTGATACAATACCCGGTTGGGAAGAAGTTTATTTAAAACTAAGCCTGAATGCAAAGTTCACAACGGTGAAAAAACCTTCTGCTGATCATCGCAATAAAATTATTCCGCAAATTCAATGGAAAAAAATTGAAAGGCCAATAGAAAAAATAAAAGCCTGAACAATATTTTAAGGCTTAAAACATAGTATTATTCTTATAACAAAGCGTTGTGTTTAAATTTATCTTTGCCGCATGAATGGAGAGAACCATAAGCTTAAAATTGCAGTGCTCGATCTTTATGCAGGCCACGACAACCAGGGCATGCGATGCATTCGTGAAATTTTAAGGCAATTTGGTGAAAACAATAATATTGATGTTTCACGGGATGAATTTGATGTAAGATTGAAGAATGAAGTACCTGATACATCTTATGATATTTATATAAGTTCCGGCGGGCCGGGAAGCCCGCTTGACAGCGAAGGCAGCGAATGGGAGCAGGCCTATTTCGGTTGGCTTAAAAGTATTGAAGACTGGAACAATGATGGCTCTAATTATAAAAAGAAATTCGTTTTTTTTATTTGCCATTCTTTTCAATTGGTATGCAGGCACTGGCAATTGGCCAACGTTTGTCAACGCAAGTCAACAGCCTTTGGTGTGTTTCCAATTCATCTTTTAGAAGATGGTAAAAACGAACCTGTTTTTAACGGCATGAAAGATCCGTTTTATGCGGTTGATAGCCGTGACTGGCAGGTAATAGAACCACAAATGAACATCCTGTATCGTGGTGCAAAAATTCTTTGTATTGAAAAAGAAAGGCAGCATGTGCCACTTGAAAGGGCTATAATGGCCATTCGTTTTAATGAGTATTTTTTAGGCACCCAATTTCACCCGGAAGCTGATGCTATTGGTATGAGCATGTACCTGCAAACAGAAGATAAGAAGAGAACGGTTATAGAAAATCACGGTCATGCAAAATGGGAGTCTATGCTGGAACACTTAAATGATCCTGATAAAATATTGTGGACCTACGCTCATATTATTCCTAACTTTTTACAATTGGCTTTAAACAGTTTTCATGAAGAGATGGCGATCGCTTAACGTTCAGTTATCTCAAAAAAATTTTAGCCGCCTTGCCGTTCCGGTTACTTTATTGAATAAGTGTATTTTTATTCATCAATTGTAATTGTATGATCAAAGCGCTTCGTCACAAATTCAACAGCAATTTTTCTGTACAGCAATACCATGCTTTTTTAAAAGAGCTAAATAATAAATATCCCGGCGACCTGGAATTCAGGATAGCGGAAACAGCATTGTTTATTGATAAAGATTTTACGGATAAAATGCTTGCTGCCTGTGAAAGCATTGTAGACTTTATTTTACAGGATAATTTTAAAACGCTTACTGAACGGGCTATTCCACTAAATGAAAAGGTGCCAAATGAAAATGACCATGCCCATTTTATTGCACTTGATTTTGGGGTTTGTAAAAACGAAAAAGGCGAAATTGAGCCACAGCTTGTTGAAATGCAGGGCTTCCCTTCTCTTTTTAGTTTCCAGGCTATTTACCCGGATGTATTTGAAAAATATTTTGAAAAGCCGCACGGTTTTGAGCATTTTTTGAACGGCTATACAAAAGATAGTTATGTTGCCTTACTTAAAGAAATTATACTTGGCGATGCAGCCACTGAAAATGTGATACTGCTGGAAATAGAGCCACACAAGCAAAAAACGAGGATAGATTTTAAAGCCACTAAAGATTTAACGGGTATTGAAATCGTTTGTCTTACAGAGCTGATTGCTGAAGGCGATAAATTATTTTACCTTAAAGATGGCGTCAAAACGCAGGTTCACCGCATTTATAACCGCATCATCTTTGATGAGCTTAACCAGAAAAAAGCTGCCTTAGGTAATGTAATAGATATTACCAAACCCTACGACGTTACCTGGGTACCGCATCCCAATTGGTTTTACCGCATCAGCAAGTTTACATTACCATTTATCAGGAACGCCTATGTGCCCGAAACTTTTTTTCTTAATGAACTAAAAGTGATCCCAGCAGATCTTAACAATTATGTACTTAAGCCACTGTTTTCGTTTGCAGGGCAAGGCGTTATCATTGATGTTACATTGGATGATGTGCAGCGTGTAAAGCATCCCGAAAACTGGATACTGCAGAAGAAAGTAAATTATGCCGAGATTATTGAAACACCGGATGTGCCGGCCAAAGCTGAGATAAGAATTTTTTATTTCTGGAAAGATGGCTGGGAAAGACCTGTGGCTGTTTGCAACCTTGCCAGGTTAAGTAAAGGAAAAATGATAGGCGTAAGATACAATATGGATAAAGAATGGGTGGGGGGCAACTTTGCTTACTTTCAGCAATAATTTTTTAATAATCAGACGAACACATTGCTGCCTTACCTTTGAAATTATTTTAGACGTATCTAAATTTAATTTTCAGATGTTTAAATATTGCTTTACACTATTTTTTGTTTTAATATGTTTTGAGCTAATGGCCCAGGCAGATAAAATTGATACCGACAGACCCGATCAAACTGAAAGTGTTGTAACCGTTCCAAAAAACTGGCTGCAGATTGAAACCGGCTTACTTCTTCAAAAAAATTCAATTGAGGAACGTGAATATTTGCTGCCGACAGCACTCACAAAATTTGGACTAACCAAAACTTTCGAGCTAAGGTTGATCAGTACTTTAAAAAAAATAAGACTGCCAGCGTCGGCATATTCATGCCTTGAGCCTATAGAAATTGGTGGTAAAATAAATTTGCTGGAGGAAGTAGATACCTAAAACATCTTTTTTGTTTCACACCGCCGTTAACTTCTTGTCTTCGCATAACTATAATCCCGGCCGCCTGGCACCTAATTTTCGTTTTACTATGCAAAATTCAATAACCAAAAAATTAGCGCTTGGTTATAACATCGACGCCGAGTGGAACGGTATAGATAATAAGCCCGCTATCATATATACATTCGCACAGGGATGGTCGGTAAGTGAAAAAATATATTTCTACATAGAAGCTTTTGGCGCCTTTATAACGAAGGCGTCACTTCAGCACTCCATTGATTTTGGATTAGCTTATACCATCAACAACAATAATAAGGTAGACGTGTCGGGTGGCCTTGGTGTGGCTCATGCTTCACCGGCCTGGTATGTGGCCATTGGATATTCAACCAGGTATAACATGCGTAAATAATGTTACATGCTTTCTTTACTTCCCTGGTTTTAAAAGCTGCAGTTAACGGCAGCAACTTTTTTTTGTAAAAAGGGAGAGGATAAAACTTAAAAATTTTTTCATTTTAAAACACGTTATATAAATTATGCTCTAGCCTTAACAAAAAGCTATTAGCTGAAGCCCTGAACATATTTGTTGAAAGCTGGTGACGATACCCAAAATCAAGCCTGCTCTGGCTGTTGATGATCAATTGAAGTGAAGGCGCAATATCAATATAATAATTTGATGAGCCTACATTGGTTTGCGCTAACATTTCAAACATCAGGTTTAAATTGGTTTGCTTATAATCAGTATAATTTTTAGGCAACATCAATTTGCCTATTGAAAAAGTGTAATTCACAGCTTTATCATCTGCCGTAGGAAACTTATATTTTCCATTAGAAGCAGCTTTCACAAATGAGGCACCGGCAGATAATGCAACCTTATGCAATAACTGTGTGGCAATCACACCGCCTTCAAAGCCTGAATTCATTCCATATATATTGATGTCTTCCTGGTGAACGGGCATATTTACTTTGCTTACTCTTGCATAAGCTGCCATCCTGAAGTGTTGCTGAACAGCATCGTTACTAAAAAAGCGGTATTTCATGTAAACACTCCCACCTTTAAAACCAAAGCCTGAATGGATATTATTAAAAAACACATCGCCATGCAGCATTATTTTTTTTGATATGCCAAACATTACTTCAGGCACCAACTGGTAGTTTGAAGAGGCAGTATTGGTTTTCGTCATCAAAAAATTATTAAGCCTAAGACCAACGCTGTTAGCCGCCATATTGCTTGCGGGTTCGGTAAACACAAACAACTCCTGAGCCTTACTTATAAAAGAAAAACAGGTAAAGAGTATAGTGATGTAAAATTTCATAAAAAAGGGAACCCATCATTTGGATGGGTTCCACCATAACATCAGATGGTAGCATTATAAATGCGCTGTCCGTTACCGGAAGCATTAAGGTTTGCTTTCCTGAACTCTTTGGGGGTTACAAATCCTTTATCTATAATTCTGATGGCTTTGTCGCCATTAAGCGATTGGTCTTTCACATTTGTAAACCGGAATGTTTTATTACCAACAGTCACCGGCAAATTATTTGCGATAGGTACATTATTAAAACGCATGGTTGCTAAAAATTTAGAAACAGAAAAACCTGCATCTTCAACCTTCTTTTTCAACAGGTCAAAATCAACATCTTCACCCGGTTTAAAAGTAATTTTAAAGGTGGAAGTTTTAATATTTGGCACCACCGTTTCTACAAACGCCACCGTTTTTAAAGCCTTATTTATAGAGTTGCTGCACATGCTGCATGTTAAACCACT
>JANLXV010000049.1:0-4585 GCA_031365305.1 Chitinophagaceae bacterium | reverse complement strand
GGCGAAGACCTGTTCGATGGCACCACTTATGAAATGTTTTTAGAGAAAGTAAATAATCATTCCCGTGCATGTTTATTATATGATCCCTCACACTTTGTGTTGCAGGCTTTAAATTATCTTGAGTATATAGATAATTATCATGAACGCATAAAAGCTTTTCATGTAAAGGATGGTGAATTTAATCCAACGGGAAAGCAAGGTGTTTATGGCGGTTATCAAAGCTGGCTGAACAGGGCAGGCCGCTTCCGCTCTCCCGGCGATGGCCAGGTTGATTTTAAATCTATCTTTAGTAAATTAACACAATACAATTACACCGGCTGGGCAGTAATGGAATGGGAGTGCTGTCTTAAACATCCTGAAGATGGTGCCAGAGAAGGCGCACATTTCATAAAAAATAATATTATAAGAGTTACAGAAAAAGCCTTTGATGATTTTGCAAAGACTGTAACTGATGATACCTTTAACAAATCTGTATTAGGCATTTAATTATTTATCAAATTTTTAAAAATGGTGACCATGAAAAACTTTGGATTAGCCTTGTTTTCTTTGATACTTTTAGCAAGCTGTGGTGATGGTGATAAAACTAAAACCACAGATACAACAACAACAGCCGATACTACGGCAACAGCACCCGCCGCTGTAGAACCGGCGGCAGATCCCGAGGCCACAAAAGGGCTTGACCTGGCTGCAAAAAGCGATTGTTTTACCTGCCACAAATTAAATGAAACGTCTACCGGGCCTTCTTATGCTGCCGTGGCTGCTAAATATAAAAGCCAGATGCCAGGAATAGCAGATACACTGGTAGGTAAGATTATTAAAGGGGGATCGGGTAATTGGGGCACAGTACCAATGACGCCTCATCCTGCTTTGTCAAAAGAAGATGCTAAATCAATTGTTGCTTACGTAATGTCTATAAAATAAATAAGTCACCTATGAAAAATTTACTGTTTGCTGCAAGCATTGCATTATTTGCAGTAGGATGCAGTTCTACAAAACCTAAATCGTCCATGCATATTGACAACACACTTTCTCAACAGGAAAAAAATGATGGCTGGCAATTACTTTTTGATGGCGCATCCGTAAGTGGATGGCACAGCTATGGCAAAGCTGCTGCGGGCAAAGCCTGGATTGTTGCAGAAAACTCAATACACCTGGATACCTCTGCAAAAAAAGATTGGCAAACCTCAGACGGGGGTGATATCTTAACTGCTGATGAGTATGGTAATTTTCATTTAAAGCTTGATTGGAAAATTGCCCCTAATGGTAATAGCGGTGTAATGTTTTTTATTAAAGAAGATTCGGTAAAATATCAGTACCCTTGGTATACCGGTCCTGAAATGCAGGTACTGGACAATAACGGTCATCCCGATGCAAAAATCGTGAAACATAGAGCAGGTGACCTATATGATCTTATTGTATCAAAAGAAACTGTAAAGCCGGCAGGTGAATGGAACCATGCTGAAATAATTGCTGATAAGGGTAGCCTTAAATTTTACCTTAATGGCGAGAATACTTTGAGCACAACCTTATGGGATGAAAACTGGAAAGCGCTTGTAGCCGGCAGTAAATTTAAAGAACGTCCTGACTTTGGCACTTTTAAAGAAGGTAAAATAGCATTACAGGATCATGGTAATGGAGTATGGTTCAAAAATATCAAGATCAAAAAGTTATAATCCATAAGGTACTCAACAACTTCACTTTTTATTTTTTTTGATCAAGAGAAGATGGTGCAGATTGTACAAAGTGATCTACTTTGCTAACGTTGAACTTTTCAATTTTTGCCAATAGCCATAAAGATAATAGCAGCCACATACAACCTACACAAAAGCCGGCGAGCACATCGCTGGCATAATGCACTCTTAAATAAACACGGCTCAGGCCAATTACAAAAATCAGCAGGCTTAATAAAATAGAAAGTGTGATTTTAAGCCAGGGTGCTTTTACATTTTTCCAAACCAGGTAAATCAACAGTCCGTAAAAGGTAAAACTGATCATGGCATGCCCACTGGGAAAGCTGTACCCTTTGGCCGCATTAAGCAGAGGGGTTAAAGGCCTGTCTCTTCTAAAAAAATATTTTAAAGAAAACATTACCAGCAGGCTGCTTAAAGCAACAGATGGCACATTAATTGAATACCACCTGTGTTTTTTTACAAAGAGAAAATATGCGCTTAATAAAAGGTTGGCAGGTATTAAAAAAGTATGCGTGCCTAAAAAAGTAAAGAACTGCATTACATCAGTATTAGCATCGGTTACATAAGTGGATAGTATTGAAAATACCTTCAGATCAAAACCATCTTTGTTATCGCCAAAGATCATCAATGCAATAAAAATGAACAAGGCAAGAGCGCCGGCAAATGCAAATAATAATATGAGAATCTCAATTGATAATAATGTAACCGCTGCGTATAATCTTGAGATTTTTTTTGTCAGGAACCGGAACATCAATTAAAGATAATTTAGTGCAGTGTATTATTCGGGAGGCTTGCCTTACAAAATTTAAAGCAAGGTTTAAGCCGAACAGTTATCATGCGCTCATAATTATCTTTGTTGAAAATAGTTGTAGCCCGTTTGTCTAAAATATTGTCTTCACCCATTGAATATTTAAAAGGCGTTGGCCCTGCTAAAGCTGAACTTATTAAAAAAGAGTTAGGCATTTTTACATTTAATGATCTGTTGGAATTTTTCCCTTTCCGGCATATTGACAGAACTGAAATAACCAAGGTAAAAGACATTAATTATTCCACAGATTTTGTGCAGGTTGCCGGAAAAATTACACAGGTTGAACAATTGGGTGATAAAAGAAGCCGCAGGTTTGTGGCTTACTTAAATGATGGCACCGGCGAAATTGAACTGGTTTGGTTTCAGGGAATTGCCTGGATAGAGAAGAATCTTAATATTGGCGCAAGCTACCTCGTGTATGGTAAAGCCGGATTTTTTAACAGCCAGCCGCAGATTGCTCATCCTGAAACTGAATTGATCACTTCTGAAAAAACCTCATCTAAAAATGTGCTGGAACCAATATACCCCAGCACCGAAAAACTTAGGGTGAGAGGTTTGAGCGGCAAACAAATGGCTTCACTTACAAATCATCTTTTTAGTTTATTGCATCCAAAAGATATCCCTGAAAATCTGCCGGAAGCGTTAACACAGCAATATGCTTTAATGCCACGCTTTAAAGCTTACCAGGCTATTCACTTTCCTGCAAATATTAAAGAACATCAATCTGCCGTAAGGCGATTAAAATTTGAAGAACTTTTTATTGCACAACTCAGGCTGGGGTTGCTACGGTTTAGCAGGCACCGCTTCTCTAAAGGATATATGTTTGATAAAGTGGGCGATCTCTTTACAACATTTTACCAGCATCACATGCCTTATGAATTAACGGGAGCGCAAAAAAGGGTACTTAAAGACATACGAAAAGATACCGGAAGCGGTAAGCAAATGAATCGTTTGCTGCAGGGAGATGTAGGCAGCGGAAAAACCATGGTGGCGTTATTATGTATGTTGATAGCGGCTGGCAATGGCTATCAAAGCTGCCTGATGGCGCCAACTGAAATTCTTGCAAAACAGCATCTGGCTTCTATTTCAGCCCTTGTAAAAGATATACAAATAACCATTGCACTTTTAACAGGCTCAACTTCAGCTAAAATAAAAAAAGAAATACTTGCCGCCTGCCAACAGGGGCAAATTGATATTTTAATAGGCACTCATGCGTTAATTGAAGAAACGGTTCAATTTAAAAACCTCGGGTTGGCCATTGCTGATGAACAGCATAGGTTTGGCGTAGCACAGCGGGCAAAGCTTTGGAAGAAGAATACTACGCCACCCCACATACTTGTGATGACGGCTACACCTATTCCCCGAACGCTTGCCCTTACAGCCTACGGAGATTTGGATTATAGTGTAATGGATGAATTACCACCTGGCCGTCACCCCGTAAAAACTGTTCACCGCTTTGAAAATGCCCGGCCCCAGGTAATGGATTTTATACGGGAAGAGATTGCACAATGCAGGCAGGTTTACATTATTTATCCTTTGATAGAAGAATCTGAGATATTAGATTATGAAAACCTCACCAAAGGTTATGAAGAAGTAAAAGCTTTTTTTCCTGAACCAAAATATTGGATAAGTATGGTTCATGGCCGTCAGAAGGCGGATACTAAAGATAGCAACATGCAAAAATTTGTAACAGGTGATACAAATATCATGGTGTCAACCACAGTTATAGAAGTAGGCGTAAACGTGCCCAATGCATCGGTAATGGTAATTGAAAGCGCTGAAAAATTTGGCCTTACCCAATTACACCAGCTAAGAGGAAGAGTAGGGAGGGGTGCGGAAAAAAGCTACTGCATTTTACTTACCGGCAGAAAGTTATCTGCAGATGCAAGACAGCGTATAAAAATAATGTGCGAAACAAATGATGGTTTTAAAATAGCCGAAAAGGATTTGGAAATCCGTGGTCCCGGGCAAATTGCAGGCACTAAACAAAGTGGCGTATTGGGTTTTAAACTTGCTAATATTGTTGAAGACCGTGCTATGCTCGAAGTTGCACGAACTGTTGCTGAAGACATTATTGAAAAAGATG
>JANLXV010000044.1:0-1989 GCA_031365305.1 Chitinophagaceae bacterium | reverse complement strand
ATTCAAAATAAAAACCCAAATTTTAAGATTCTACGTTATCAAAATCCAGGTTTTTGGCATTTAAAGAGTTATCCATGCAGAGTTCAATTAAAATATTTCCTGAAGTTTTGGGATGGAGAAAACAGATCAGTTTATTGTCGGCACCGGGTTTTGGTTCGTCGTTTATCAATTGAAAGCCTTCATTTTTTAAACGCCACATTTCTGCATAAATGTCCTTCACTTCAAAAGCAATGTGGTGGATACCTTCCCCCTTTCTTTCTATAAATCTATTGATCTGGTTATCTTCTTCTTTTGCTTCTAACAATTCAATTTTACTATCGCCCTGTTTAAAAAACGCAGTGTTTACCCCTTCAGTTTCAACTCTTTCAGTTTTATAACAATTAGTGTTGAGTAACTTTTCGTACAGCGGGATAGCGCTGTTAAAATCTTTCACCGCTATGCCTATGTGATCAATTTTAAGCATGATTTTTATTTAAAGATATAAGTTCGTTCAATAAATAATTTTCTGTTTTAAGTTGTAGATCAAATCTAATTTTCTAATTGTTATAATGAATATCGTATGACAACATAATGATGCTTTTAGTGTAAATTTGCAGAATAGAAAATATTTTTGATATGTTGAAATTGCCGGTTTATTTAGATAATAATGCTACTACCCCTATGGACCCACGGGTATTGGAAACTATGCTCCCCTATTTTACTGAACATTTTGGTAATGCGGCCAGCCGCAACCATCCATTTGGCTGGGAAGCTGAGGAGGCTGTTGATTATGCCAGGGAACAGGTTGCAAAGTTGATTGGTGCTGATCCGAAGGAAATTATTTTTACCTCCGGCGCTACTGAAGCTGATAACCTTGCCTTGAAAGGCGTTTTTGAAATGTATGCTTCAAAAGGTAATCATATTATTACAGCAACTACTGAACATAAGGCAGTGCTTGACACGTGTAAGCATATTGAAAAATTAGGGGGGGAAGTAACCTACCTGACCGTTAAAGAAAATGGCTTAATTGATCTTGCAGAATTTGAAGCTGCTTTTAAACCAAATACTATCCTTGCAGCTATAATGTATGCCAATAATGAAATTGGCGTTGTTCAACCTGTTAAGCAGCTAAGTGAAATCACCAAAAAACATGGTGCTCTATTTTTTACTGATGCTACACAGGCCGTAGGCAAAATACCTGTTAATGTTCTTAAAGATGGCATTGACCTGATGGCATTTACGGCGCATAAAATGTATGGGCCCAAAGGTATAGGCGCTTTGTATGTAAGGCGTAAAAATCCGAGAGTAAAAGTAACTGCGCAAATGGATGGTGGCGGGCACGAAAGAGCCATGAGAAGTGGTACTTTAAATGTGCCGGGGATTGTTGGTTTTGGTAAATCCTGTGAAATTGCCATGCTGGATATGGAAGAAGATAACAAGCGCATAAGCAAAATGCGTGACCGCCTTGAAGCCAGGTTGTTGGAGCTTGAAGAAGCTTATGTTAATGGCAGCAGGGAAAACAGGTTACCACATGTTACTAATATTTCTTTCAAGCATGTGGAGGGCGAAGGCCTTTTAATGGGTTTCAATAAAAATATAGCCTTAAGCTCAGGCTCTGCCTGTACATCTGCCTCGCTGGAACCTTCTTATGTTCTTAAAGCCTTAGGATTGGGGGATGATTTGGCTCACTCATCTTTAAGATTTGGTTTGGGTAGATTTACAACCGATGAGCAAATAGATTATACCATTGACCAGGTAAGCAGTACCGTTCTAAAACTAAGAGAAATGAGCCCTTTATGGGAGATGTATAAAGAGGGTATTGATTTAAATAAAATTGAATGGGCGGCACACTAACACAATAATGTTGAATGCTAAATGCTAAATTTATGAAGCAAATAGTTCGACCGGCAAAATTAAAAATTCAAAATTTAAAATAACAAAAATGGCATATTCTGATAAAGTGATTGACCACTACCAAAATCCAAAAAATGTAGGCACTTTGGATAAGAG
>JANLXV010000038.1:0-9537 GCA_031365305.1 Chitinophagaceae bacterium | reverse complement strand
GTAAAAAATACCTGCTGAAATATTCTTTAAGAACGCCAGTAGATAGTACCCTTGCAGTAAGTGCTCTATTAAGGCAGGCCACCTCACCATATTCTAATTTAACGGCTTTAGAATCAAGGCCTGCCACCATGAGCAAAGTTGAGCATGAGATATATTTTACGAGTCCAAGTACTCAGTCTTCAGCAAACATTGTTTTTAGAGCCGATGATCAAACCAAATATTATATTGATAATGTTTCGTTTTATGAAGTTGATGCTACCGCAACAAATATTGATGATTCTTTACATTTTGTATACAATGCTACTAAAACCCTTAAAAGCATTCCCCTTAGCGGTACTTATGTTGATGTTAAAAATAAATCCTATTCAGGCTCAATTGACCTTCAGCCATATACTTCAGCCATACTTATTAAAAAAGGGTCATCATCAACTTCATCCTCCTCTCCAACAGTTTCATTAACCAGCCCTACAAATAATGCCATCTATACCTCGGGTGCTTCAGTTCAAATAACTGCCACAGCCAGTGATGCAGACGGCACCATCTCTAAAGTAGAATTTTATAAAGGGTCAACCTTATTAACTACTGAAAGCTCTGCGCCATATTCATGGACATGGAAAAATGTTGCGGCGGGTACTTACAGCCTTACCGCCAAGGCTTATGATAACAGCGGAAACGTAACAACATCTTCTCCTGTTACTATAATTGTAGGTTCATCAACATTGCCGGTTGTATCTATTACAAACCCTCTTACTAATTCAAAATTCAATTCCCTGGCTGATATCAGATTAACTGCACTTGCAAGTGATCCAAATGGTTCTATAAGCAAAGTTCAGTTTTATAAGGGCTCAACATTACTTACTACGCAGAATTCAGCTCCTTACGATTGGGTATGGAATAATGTACCTTCAGGCACTTACAGCATTACTGCAAAAGCATACGATAATAGCGGAAATATTACTACGTCTGCGCCGGTAAATATAACCGTTGGTACAACAAGCCTACTGTCAATGTCTGTAGAATCATCACAACTTTTAAGTATGTCAACAGATGCTTCAGTAATGAATGCCCCCGGCTCACAAAATAACAGGCAATATTCACAGCAAGCATCTTTATCTTTTAGTGTTTTCCCTAATCCTGCAGTTAAGTCAATCAACTTAAGTGTATCGGGAATAGAACATGCAGCTAAAGTTGGCTTGTCTATCTATAATACTGCCGGGCTATTAATGAAAAATATGATTTTATCAAATCATTCTCAAACATCAACAATTGATGTTTCCAAACTAAACAGCGGGCTATATTTTATTGAGCTTACCGCCGATGATAAATCAGTAAAAAAGCAATTTTTGAAAATTAATTAGAAAATACCTTCAGTCTTATAAATTCAAAAGCCTCCGGATATGGAGGCTTTTGAATTTATATAATTTTTGAGGCATTTAATGATCAGCCCCGGCTAAAGTTCGTAGACCATTTCTCTTTTAATATAAAAAAAATGAATTTTGTATTGCCAATTAGGTAGCGTTTCCATAATCGTTTGGGCTCACGCATAAGCCTGTAAAACCACTCAAACCCTAAATCTATTACCCACTTAGGTGAGCGTTTAACTGTACCGGCATAAAAATCAAAGACAGCACCAATACAGCACACGTGCTGAGCGTTAATGCTGTCAAAATTTTCTGCAGCCCACTTTTCCTGTTTTGGTGCAGTCATCCCGATAAACAGAACATCCGGAGAAAAACTATTTACTGCCTTAATCATTTCTGCATTATCTGTTTCACTAAAGATCGGCTTGTAAGGCGGCGAAAAGTATTGAATGTTTACATCAGGATATTCTTTGTGACAGCGAGCCGAAATTTTTAATAACGTATCACTTGAACTTCCAAGAAAAAAACATTTTCCTTTTTTATTTTGAAGGCGTTGCATTTCCCATTCAAATATATCGGCCCCGGCAATTTTTTTTATTTGCTCACCTTTTAAAAATTTCATTGCCATAACTATACTAATGCCGTCTGGCAAGAGTATATCACTTTTTAATAGTGCTGACTGGAAAGAGTCATCATACGAAGCAGTTACAAAAGAATAAGCATTTAAAGTATTTATCAATAACTTTTTGTCCTCAATTGTGTCAAGGTTTTCTTTAAAAAGAATATGATCATACTTAAGCAGATTCATAAATATTAAAATTTTGTTTTTAAAACCGAGGCTAAAAAAATCATTAGCTTAAGCATATTTCTCGATAATTTTTTCTGCAAATCTGAATTGTTCAAAGCTTCTTTCCTCCATCGAATTAAACAATTGCATATCAATTAAATTAAACAGTTGGTGTTTGCTTTTATTAAAGAAGGTATTTTTTAAATTCTCAAAAGTGATATTATCATCAAGGATCATGTTTTCACCACCAATTGATCTTAAGAAGGACTGGGCTTTACCCGGACCTCTATAGCTTAAGAATGGCGTATTTACAGTTAAGCCAGTAATACCAAGATGAAGTTTCGAAGAGATTAAGACATCTAATTCAGCCATGAATTCAAGGAGTTCTTCAGGATCGGTGTACTTTACAATTCTAATATTTGAGGTTTCCTTTTCAGGCGTATACTCATAATCTATTCCTGTTTTTTCCAAATGAGTTTTGATAAAATAGAAAATAATATTTTTATTTTTCTCAGCAAAAGAAAATAAATCACCTAAAAATTGCTTTGATAAATATTTGCCTTTTTTAAAATTGAAACCAATTTTAGTAATAGGTTGGTTTGCCCAATCCTGGCTGGCAACGGGCTTAACAAACTTATTAACTGACAAGAGGCAGTCTGGTATAAATTTAAAATCTTTTTTAAACTTTTTCATTTGGGCTATGTCGCCGGCCAACCTTACTGTACCATCTAAAAACTGTGGCGAACTAAAAAAAGCAATTCTATGTTTTGAATAATATTTATCCGGCTGCCTTTCCTTACCATCACCACCTATTGATATTGCGCAAACTTTTACCTGCGGATATTTTCTTATTGCCTTATTTAGATCCCGAAAATCAGCTTCATATTCAATCGCTGCTTTTTGCAACAGCCTTCTTACAAAGTTGAAAGGGGTTAAGAGTGCACCACCCGCAATAATACATAAATGAACATCCTCAAAAAGCTCGTCAAGATTATTGGCCACTTGCAAACTAAATTTATCTGCTATTTCTTTTTCTAATTGAAAAACAATAGGCTTGTATCCGATATTTTTTACATGAAGGGCAAATACTAATGTTTGCAAATCATCTCCATAATTGCTGTACCTGTTATTTCCCCAAATTGCAATGTTTTTCATTGTTTCCTTTTTCTTTTAAATTTTAGTTTTACTTATTTACCGATCAATAATTCTTCTGATAATAGATCTTAAAGAGTCAATCTGCTTGATCAGCTTTTCATTAATATCAATATTTTCATCAAAGGAAAAGCTTTGCTGTTCTCCATTATCTAAAATGGTCAGAAATCTCTTCCCTCTTGATGTATGCGTAGAATCTGCCATAAACCCAATATTTTGAATTTTTGACACCTTAGGATAAATAGTAAGCTTGTGTTGTTTAAATTGAGAAAAACACATCCTGATTCCCCAGGAATCTATTTTCCCAGCCATTTGTTTCCGTAATAGCCTGTTTACATCCCGGCCAAGTAAGCTAAATCTTTTTGTTTCCCGTGAATTGTTCTGAAACTCGTGAAAGTCTTTTACTTCCCAATCAATGCTATTCCATCTGTCTTTCCAGCTTGCCCACCCCCACGAAGATGTTCTGTATGTTACATAATGATCTTTTTGCCAGTTTTTTTTAAGTAATGGTACATTATAAGAATAGCCTGAAATAGAAAAAACCTTGTTATTAATTGCATAAAAATCCAGAGCCTGGTTCATATATGATAAAAAATTCGGGCTTGTTAGTAAATCATCTTCCAGCACTATCACTTTTCCATATTGATTAATGATTTGTGTAACACCGCCTATTATGGATTTACCCAACCCTTTGTTTTGTTGAGTTTTAAATATTTGTACGCTTTTAAAACCAGAAACCGTCTCTAAATATGTACGAACCTCAGCTACAGCCCATGCGTCTTCTTCAGATTTAGCCCCATCCGAAAAAATAAATAGATCACTTTCTGCCGCCAGTGTGTTTTGCCGGAGGGCAACTAATGTTCTCTTAAGAGTTTCTAAACGTTTATAGGTAAAAAGTAAAATAGGGGCTAAAGGGGTAGACATCAATTTTTTAAGTAATAAAGCGGCAAATGTACTAACGAATTAGCATAAGCGCAGGTATAAGAAGTTGTTTAAGTTAGGAGTATAAATCTTCAATTTTTTATCCTCAAAATCTAAACGGATAATTTATAAAAATGTTTCATCATTTGCTGGCTTGCTTTAATTCAACTAATATCATAAATTGGGATAGTATACCACAAATAGATAAAAGTAAAAGTAATACCGGATACTTTTATATCATTCATATAACTCAGAATAAAACATTTAATAATGAATGGGGATGAACAAACACAGCTTGAAACTTCTGAAATAGCGTTCACTCAGAAAGATTTGGAACGCTACAAATTCAACTTTACAGATGATAAATTGATAAGATATTTACGTGACAGACGATTGAATGTAGGTTTGAACTATTTAAGATCAAAATATTCGCCATCTGAATTAGAAAAATGGAAAGTTTTAATTATTTGTGGAAGTGTTGGTGGCGAAGGTGTTTTTTTTAAAAATGCAGGTTTTAAGGATGTCACCTTGAGCGATATTAATCGCAAATATTTGAACATGGCTAAAGTACTAGCCCCACAGTTAAATACTCTGTTTTTAAATGGTGAAGCCTTAGATTTAGAAGCCGGTTCTTACGATTTGGTTGTTGTACAGGATGGTCTCCATCATTTACCCAGGCCCGCTACCGGGTTTACTGAAATGCTAAGAGTAGCAAAAAAGGCAATATTAGTAATTGAACCATACGACAGTGTAATTGGAAATATGATGGGAACTAAGTGGGAAGTTGCAGGCGGTGAGACAAATTTTGTTTACAGATGGAACAGGAAGATGATTAACCAAACCGTGAAAAGCTACCTTCTTCGTAAATATGATTCAATAAAAGTTTTTAGGTTATGGGATCATAATCTAACTGTCTTAAGGCTTGTAAAAGCTTTAAGAATACCAAAAAAATTCAGAGTCTCTGCATCTAAAACTATTTATCAATTACTTTCTTTAATTAACTTTTCAGGCAATATGCTTGTAGCAGTCGTCACAAAAAATTAATTGAGGAATAACATTTTAAGATCATTGTCAACATTAACAAAGTTGATTACCGAAATTTTTACGGTTTAATATGTGGTTATCCCAGATGTGACTTTTTAATGGTCCATAACTTTGGAAACAATAATCGCAAGTGTATACTTATAAAATGAACCGAGGCTTTAAAATATCCATTATGTCTTGAGTCAAACTTAAAGTATTGTTGGGGATTTACAGCCAATGGGCTTT
Source organism: Chitinophagaceae bacterium (assembly GCA_031365305.1). Lineage (GTDB taxonomy): Bacteria > Bacteroidota > Bacteroidia > Chitinophagales > Chitinophagaceae > Ginsengibacter. The sequence continues at coordinate 4,047 of JANLXV010000038.1, read as the reverse complement.
TAAAGGCAATCATCCTTTCTTTTAACGGAATATCAGGTGAACACCATTTCGAGATAGACTCATGTTTTTCACAGGTTCCTACAAAGTCTGTTGATACATAAATTAAAAATCCTTTTTTACGGGCTCTTAGTCCATAGTCCCAGTCGCCTATTGCATGGTTAAAAACGGGATCTAAATTTCCTATTGCTTCAAACACTTTTTTGGGGATCAACACACAATTGCCATTAAAATAATCACAAGGTTGAATGTTTCCGTTAGGTGAAATCAAACCACCTCTAACCAGGCGCCCTCCATAAGTAACAGCTCCTGTTTTTGCCGATTGCGTTGTGCCGCATATTATAGCATTCCGGTTGGTTATTTTAGCACAATGTAACAGGTCTGCAAAAGCATCAGCATATAAAATTGTATCGTCGTTTAACCATACATAATATGCATATTTTTTTTTTGCGGCCTCTGACCATGCCAGATGCATTCCCCGGTTCCAAAAGAGGCTGCCGTCCCCATAGACGATTTTTACTTCCGGAAAATTCTCTTTTACTAATTGCGACGTATTATCAGTTGAGCCATCATCTACAAGGTATGCATCAAAGGGAATGGAGGTTTCTGCAAACTGTTGTGCATATAATGCCTTTAAGCAATTAATTGTTTTAATTGCACGGTTATGGCAGGTGATAAGTACAGCTATATTGTTATCCATTATCAAATAGATTTTTTCCTCAAAAATATTAAACCGGTAAACAGAGGATACCTTAACCATTGCTCGCTAAACAACGACAAAATAACAACTGCAATAACAATAAAAGCAACCTTTTTATTATAATTATATACTGCAAAATATACTAAACATAAATAGGTGATCATGAATGGAACACCCATTGAAGCGGTGTAATTAGACAAGCCATTTCCATGCGCCAACTCGTAACCAAATTTCATGAGCTGGATTAATTGCGGATGGTCCGCATACCTTGTACTTTCATGCAAGCCATTACCTACAATCGGGTGTTTTTTTATATAATGCAAATCGAAAATGAAAGCGCCAAACCGGCCGGCTGAAAATTCGCCTTTATCTAAGGCCATTCCAGTTTCAGATTGAGATTCAATCTTATCTTTTAAGAAATCCGTGCTTTGATAAACAATAATTCCCACAAAAAACATAAAGGCTATAAGAGAATATTTAAGTACAAAGCTTTCTACAAAAAAAATTAAATAGTAAAGGCCAATTAAAAATAAAACAAGATATCCTGTAGTGCTTTGGGTGGTTAGCAAGGCTAAAAAAATTGCTATAATTTTAAATTTGTGCCTGTTCCATATTCTGGAATACTCATGAATATTTAGGGCAACAGTCAAGGTAATAATCCCGGCAAATGCCCCGGGTTCCCAAAACATCCCACAGTTTCGTGCGGCATGTTGTTTTACATAGGTATAAAAAATATAAGTAAACCGTTCGCTACTCCACACAAAAGCACGCGGTCGAAAGCCTGCAATATTTATTACAAGGTAGCCGACAAGTGAAATAACACATATATAAGAAACAATATCAAAAAGTATTAAAGGGAAATCTTTTCCGATCAGGTAAACTAATACCGCTCCTAAAAAAAATACCATTATATAGTTTATTGCCCCTGGCCAGGATACGAAAGCCAGCACAATTTGTTGAGAAAAAAACAGAAAGCATAAAGCTGCTATAATACTGCCTATCAACAAATAAAAGTCTTTCTTAAATTTCCTGTAAAAAAAAATAAATACAACTATTGAAATTAAGATAGGAAGATATTGATTGCCTAAGCGTGTAATAGGGTTGCCACTAAAAAAAAGTAAAACCCACGTTAATATATAATTCCAGGGTATGTTGTATAATTTACTTTTTGTGTTAAAAGCCATACCTTTTAATTGTATGATATTGGGATTTATTAAAAATTGCTTTACTTAATGCTATGCTTGAATAATCTGTTTTTTATTTTTTTTCTTAAAAAAATCAGATAAGTATTCATCAAAAATGAAAATGGAAGTGTTAAGTTAATGGCATTAACTTTTTTATTAACGTATTTTCCAATTTTACTGTTGTGTTTAAAAGCAGGGAATTTACCCGTTGTATTCATCAGGTAAGTAAATATATATTTTGAAACATGTAATTTTATTTTTTCTGCAAATACATTCTGCTGTATAAAGTAATCCCTTATTTTTAAACGAAGGTTGATGTTATTTTCCATGATTTCTATAAATCTTTCTTCATTTTTACTTTTGTGTATGGAGTTATCCTGCACATGAATATAGGTTAGCGGTTGCTGACATATTACTCCTATAGCATTATTTTTTAATAACCGAAACGTAAGCTCATATTCCTGCGATGAACTGGTTTCGCTGTTCCAGCCACCAATTTCGATTAACTTTTCTTTTTTATATAAATTGGCGCTGGTAATACCTAATTGGGAAAAAATTAATCCTTTCCATAGATCATTTTTTTCCAACGGCCGTTCATATTTATGGCTTTTTGAAATAAGAATACAACCGCCAATTATTAGGTCAGCATTTTTATTCGAAGTATTAAAGCTTTCAATCTGCACTTTTATTTTATCAATATGTAATTCATCATCGGCATCCAGGAACTGGATCCATTCGCTTTTTGCCTGTCGCAAACCCTTGTTACGTGCCTGGGAGGCGCCTTTCATTTCCTCGTTTAAGAGTATAATTTTATCCGGGTATTTTAATTTCCATTGCTCTAAAATTATTTGCGTATTATCTGTAGAATTATTATTGACTAAAATAATTTCTTTAACCTCATGAGACTGATTAAAAACACTGTAGAGAGCCCGGGGTAAAAATTGTGCACAGTTAAAACACGGAATTATTACTGTTACGTTCAAGATTGGTTTTCTTAGTTGTTGTGTTAAGGCGGGTAATGGATGCACTTAAAAAATAAAAATAATTTAATTTGACCTATATTCAAACTCACTAAGGCAGGCAGCATTAAAATTAACCTTGGATGATTACTAAAATCTTTTTATAAAATCCATTATTTCTAACGAGTTGTGTTCAGGTGATTTAGATGAATTTATAGTTAAAAGGGGAATTTCATATTCCTGCACTATTTGATTAATTAAAGCCCGCTTTGAACGGTTTTGCCTGATTACATTTTCCAAATCGGAAACTATCAAAGATTTATGCATGGATATTACCTTTTTTCTCTCAAGCAGTCTGCTGATGTTTTCTGAGAAAGTGGTTTCAACTGAAATGAGGGCTTTAGGTAAAGGAATAACCTTTAGGAGATTTTTAATTTCTTCCTTTTCTTCATTTTCTGTTTCGCTCCAGTATAAGCCATTACAAATGCTGTGTACAAGACCTTCATCTACAACCGCAAGCTTTGAACTGTTTGATTCCTCAATGCATTGAATTTTCTGAATCAACTGGTATAAATAATTTGCTTTTGCAAATCTTAAATCAAGGCCATTTATATGTTTTTTTTGCCTGATGTTTATGTTATTCCAACATGCATTCATGTATTCGGGATACAATGCAACAAATCTATCCCCCGCTTCACGCATTGCTATCGGATCTATTTGCTGTGGATCTTTTGAAAACCCAAGTGTAAAAATCTTTTTAGATCTGAATAAAAGTGATTTCTTTTTTTTGGGAAATAAGTATTTGTCAGGAATCCAATTTTGATTTTCTCCCCAAAAACTTTGAAGTTTACGATAAATAGTTGTTTTACCAACACCAGGGGAACCAATGAATTCGACATGATAGGACATGTGATCAGTTGAGCAATTTTTTTTAAAGGATAATATCGGATCAGTGCCTCGATTATAAGCCCTGAAGGCTTACCATTCTTTTAAATTTATCAGATTCAGTCAGCATAGTATCAAAGTCGCCTGATACTATTACATTACCCTTATCTAAAAGATAAATCCTATTAACATTCTTTATAGTTGACAACCTGTGGGCAATTACAATGATAGTGTATTGACCATGCAAATTCTCTATGTTTTCCTGAATGATGTGTTCCGTTTCGGAATCTAATGCAGACGTTGCCTCATCTAAAATTAAAAT
>JANLXV010000004.1:0-3612 GCA_031365305.1 Chitinophagaceae bacterium | reverse complement strand
TTACAATTTTCTAAAGCTTAGCAAAGTGCGGTTTGTGCTTAACACAAAAGTTACGGGCTTTGAAAAAAATACGGACCGCATCACCTCTGTCATCACACCAAATGAAAATATTTTAGCGGATATTATTATTATAGCTAACGGTTCCTGGATGCCGGAAACAGCAAAACTGCTTGGCATACAAACATTGCTACAGCCAGGCAAAGGCTATAGTTTTAATTATAACCATCTTACTAAAAATCTTACCTACCCATCCATTCTTGTTGACAACCGCGTAGCTACAACCCCGTACGGCAGCAGGCTGCGTGTTGGCGGTACCATGGAACTCAGCGGGCATGATAACAAAATATTACCGAAACGAATTGCAGCCATACACCAGGCTTTCAACCTGTATTATCCATCAATGCAATTGCCGCCGCCGCAACCAGAGAACGTTTGGTTTGGCTACAGGCCGGTAACGCCGGATGGCCTGCCTTATATTGGTAAACACCGGGCCTGCAGTAATATATTGTTTGCTGGCGGCCACGCCATGCTTGGCGTAACGGCTGCACCAGGCACAGGCAAACTCATCAGCGAAATAATAAAAGGGCAAAAAACTTCGATTGATATTACAAGGTTTTCACCTGAACGGTTTGGGTAGAAGTTAGTAAAAAGGTGTGTAACAGTTGCGCCTTGATGATGAACTCAGCAACTATCCACCTTTCTATTTTAATTTACCCACCTCACTATTATAATATTTTATTTCCTGCATTACTGATGGCAAATTGCTGGGTAGATCCTCCGCATCTCTTTCTATATAAATATGGCCTTTGAAGTTTTGTTTTTTTAACTCAGCAAAAATTGCCGGGAAATCTACCACACCAGTACCAACAGGTACATCTTTTAATGAAGGATCATTATAGGCAGCAATATCTTTTAAATGAATAGCTATAATGTGTCCGCTTAATTTTTTTACAGCATTTAAAGGATTGATGCCACTCTTAGGCCAATGACCCAGATCAGCACACACCCCAAAATTCGGATGACCTTTTAATGCCATCAATGTGGTATCAGGATTCCAGTAATGGCTCATGCCTTTCCAATGCTCATGTATGGCTATTTTAATATTGTATGCACCGGCAAGGCTGTCAAGGCTATCCCACATATCTAACGGCGGTTCAGTTGTTACAAATTGAACACCGAGACGTTTGGCTATATCAAATTGCTTTACCCATGAAGCAAGATCGTTACCGCCAGCAATATAAATTGATTCAGCCTTCAGGCCTTTTTTATCAATCATAGATTTGAGCTTATCAATACCTGAAGGCGATAACAGCATAATGAGAGAATCTTTTAATTCCGGCCCGGCTTTATGAAAAGTATTAGGCTCAATATATTCCAAACCGGCACTGTCAACTTTGTCAAGCGAAGACGGAAAATCAACCGTATGAAACGTCCATAAAGCAATACCAAATTTCCAGTCTTTTACAGGATTAACAGATGAGGTAGCCGTTGAATTGGAAGCAGTTGAGGCAGTGGTACGGCTGTTATTGCACGAAGCAAAAATGAATAGGGCTATAAATGAAATATATATTTTCTGGCGCATGTTGAATAATTTTCAGATTTGCTTTAAAGGTATACATGCCACACCAATTTAGCAGCCCTTAAAATAAAATAGGGCACATAATTTTTGTCTTTTACCAATTCACAAACTTGTTACAGAATCATAATTCCGCCATGCAAAAAGGCTTTAGTTTTGGCCCTTATAAAAGTATGTGACTGCATGACTCAAAGGCTGAAAGAATTAACTGCTGAATTAGAAGGCGAACTCTACTTGGATAACACCATGAAAATTTTATATGCAACCGACGCTTCTGCATATAGAGAAATACCGCTGGCTGTAGCCATTCCAAAATCAGTTGATGATCTAAAAAAATTGATTGCTTTTGCCAGCGCAAATCATACGTCACTTATACCGAGAACTGCGGGCACTTCACTGGCCGGGCAGGTGGTAGGCAATGGCATTGTAGTAGATGTCTCTAAAAATTTTACACAGATCATCGAATTAAATAAAGAAGAAAACTGGGTGCGTGTACAACCGGGTGTTATCCGCGATGAGTTGAATATGTTCCTCAAACCTTATGGTCTTTTCTTTGGGCCTGAAACTTCTACCGCCAACCGTGCAATGATCGGTGGTATGGTAGGCAACAATTCATGTGGGTCTAATTCCATTGTATACCGCAGCACACGGGAACATTTGCTGGAAGTAAAAGTATTGTTGAGTGACGGCAGCGAAGCGATTTTTAAGTCGCTGGATATTGATGCTTTCCATGCAAAATGCGAAGGCAATACGCTTGAAGCAACGATTTATAAAACCGTAAGAGGCCTGTTAAGCAACTATGATAACCAGGTAGAGATAAGAAAAGAATTTCCAAAGAAAAGTGTTGAAAGAAGAAATACAGGTTATGCCGTTGATGTGTTGTTAGAATCAGCACCTTTTACTGCCGGTGGTGAAGATTTTAATTTCTGTAAGCTCATAGCAGGCTCTGAAGGTACCCTGGCTTTTATCACCGAAGTAAAATTGACTGTTGTGCCATTGCCGCCGAAGGAAATGGGATTGCTGTGTGTGCATTTTAATTCGATAAATGAAGCATTACGGGCTAATTTAATTGCGCTGAAATATAAGCCCAGCGCCAGTGAGCTGATTGATGATTATATTTTACAATGCACGAAACATAATATTGAGCAACGACTAAACAGGTTTTTTGTACTGGGTGATCCGGGAGCTATCCTCGTAATTGAATTTACTGCTGATACCTGGGAAGAGGTAATTGCAAAAGCCGCTGCCTGTGAAACGGAAATGCGGGCTGCGGGCTTAGGTTATCATTTTCCTTTGTTGTTTGCTGAAGACAGTAAAAAGATATGGATTCTGCGAAAAGCTGGCCTGGGCTTGCTCGGCAATTTACCCGGCGATGAAAAGGCAGTGCCTGTTATTGAAGACACGGCTGTTGATGTAAATGACCTTCCCCATTACATTGCAGATTTTAATACAATACTTGAAAAATATAATCTTCATGCGGTGCATTATGCCCATGCCGGGTCGGGTGAAATACATTTGCGCCCCATCATCAATTTAAAAACTGTTGAAGGCAACAGACTTTTTAAAACCATTGCAGAAGAGATTGCAACGCTGGTTAAAAAATATGATGGCTCCTTAAGTGGCGAACATGGTGATGGCCGGTTGCGGGGAGAATTTATTAAACAAATGGTTGGAGATAAAAATTATGACTTGCTAAAAATCATCAAGCATACCTGGGATCCGGAGACTATTTTCAATCCTAACAAAATAGTGGATACACCCGCCATGAACACCATGCTGCGGTATACGCCGGGTCAACAAACACCAACCTTCAAAACGGTGTTCCGCTATCACGAGCAGGATGTGTTGCAACATGCTGAGCAATGCAATGGTTCGGGAGACTGCCGTAAAACACATTTGTCCGGCGGCACCATGTGCCCATCTTTCATGGCTACGAAAAATGAGAAAGATACCACACGTGCACGGGCAAATATCTTACGTGAGTTTTTGACCAATTCACAAAAGCTTAATCGTTTTGATCATAAAGAAATTTATGA
>JANLXV010000492.1:0-3848 GCA_031365305.1 Chitinophagaceae bacterium | reverse complement strand
GAAGGGTTGTCTGTTAGCCAACTTTAAACCCGGCAGAGGTAATTATCCTGAAGACGGCGGATTTTATACCGTAAGAGCTGATGCATATTGGCCAAATGATTTTTCCTTATATAATATGGCAGGTAATGTTGCTGAATGGACTTCTTCTCTTTACAGTGAAGGCGGCTATAATTTTCAACATGATATGAACCCTGATGTAAGGTATAATGCTAAAGATCAGGATCCTCCTTTAATGAAACGTAAAGTGCTTAGAGGCGGAAGCTGGAAAGATGTTGGCTACTTTTTGCAAACCAGTACAAGGGCTTATGAATACCAGGATACAGCCAAATCATATATAGGATTCAGATGTGTAATTGATTTACCGCCTTCAGTAGGAAAAAAAGGGAAATAAAAATATATCCATCGGTCATAATTTTCTCAAAAAACTTATTGCAATAAATTATTATAGCGAAAGCTATTCTATTAACCATAACTATAAAAAATCAATTTAAAATTTAATACCATGCCTCACAGAAAAAGAACCTTCCTTACTTTAATCGATGTTTTAGTTAGCGCCGGCGCAGCAGTAATCATTTTTGCAGCCTGGGCTAAGCTTACCCACCAGTCTTATGCCGACATTATGTTAACTGTTGGTATGTGGACGGAAACAGCCATATTTCTTGTATATGCCGGTATAGAATGGGTTAAACCTAAAAGGCATGAAGAAGATGAGCAACCAGGTGAAGAGCCTGCTGTAGCAGTTGTAGGAAATCCTGCATTGCAAACTATGGATAAAATGCTTCAGGATGCTGACATTACACCGGTTAACTTAAAAAGATTGGGTGATAATTTTCAAAAGCTTGGCACTACAGTTTCCCAGATAGGAGAAGTTGGAGATGTTGTAAAATCTACCAGTGATTTTTCAGCAAGAACTAAAGAAGCAACTTCAGCAATGGGCGCAATGAAAGACGCTTATGTTAATTCTGCAAATACTATGACCAGCTTTAATAATGCTGCGGACAGCGCTAAAGGTTTTCACGACCAGGTTCAGGTGCTTACAAAAAACTTGGGTTCGCTAAATACTATTTATGAACTGGAATTGAACGAAAGCAATAATCACCTTAAAACGTTAAATAGCTTTTATGGTAAGATGGCTGAAGCCAGCCAGGTTATGGTATCCACAGTTGAAGATGCAAATAGTGCCAAGCAACAAATTAGCACACTTGCAACCAACTTAGGTAAATTAAACCAGGTGTACGGTAATATGCTTAGCGCCATGCAAGGCAGATAATAAACACAATTCATCCAAAATCTTAATACAAACCAAAAAAATTAATTATTATGGCTTTACCTAGGGAGCCCCGGCAAAAGATGATCAATATCATGTATTTGGTATTGACAGCTATCCTTGCGCTCAATGTTTCTAACGAAGTTATAGAAGCGTTTAAAGTAGTGGACAAGAGTCTTGTTAGTTCCAGCTCAAATATTGACAATGCTACAGGTACCTTATATAAATCATTAGAATCAAAATTGACGGATCCCCAATCTGCTGAAAAAGCAAAAATTTGGGAACCTAAAGCTGTAGCTGCAAAAAAGTTATCCGATGATTTAAATACCTACATCGAAAAATTAAAAGTAGACTTAAAAAATGCTGCAGGTCTTAGAATGAAATACAATAAAGTTCTCCAGGATAGTGTTGAAGACTATAAAGAAGATAATCTCGATGCTTCTACACGTCTTTTCGAAACTAACGGCAAAGGCAAAGAATTTGAAGCAAAGTTAAAAGCTTACAGAGAAGCAATGCTTGCATTGGACCCTGCGATCAGGAAAGAATTTGAAAAAACTTTACCTATTGATGCAGCGCCACCGGTTGCCGGGAAAGATTTTACGGCATCCTATTTTCACATGACACCCACTGTTGCGGCATTAACCATGCTGAGCAAATTTCAAAACAATGTGAAGAATGCAGAAAACCAGGTAGTCACTTATGCGCATAATCAAATTGGTGCAGTAAAAGTTATTTACGATCAGTTTGCTGCATTGGTTGGTCAAAGTTCCAACTATGTAATGCCAGGGCAGGAAGTAGAAATAACTGCAGGTGTCGGTGCATATAGTAAAGCTGCTCAGCCACAAATAACAATAGGAGGTGCTTCACAAGCATTAAGTGCTGATGGAAGAGCAGTTTATAAGTTTCAGGCAAATGGTACCGGTAACAAATCTGTTCCCGTGAATGTAACTTATACAAAGCCTGATGGTACAAAAGAATCTAAGTCATTTAATGTAGAATATACTGTTGGTCAGCCAGGCGGTGCCGCTGTAATGCTTGATAAGATGAACGTATTTTATATAGGCGTTCCAAACCCTGTTACTATTTCTTCAGGAACAGGTTGGGACAAAACCAATGTTTCAATGAGCGGTGGCTCTCTTTCTCCTGCCGGAGGAAATGGAAAATATAACGTAAAAGTGAATGCTGTAGGTAAAGCCAATATAACTGTAACTGCAGATGGCAAACCAAGCACTTATGAATTCAGGGTTAAGCGTATACCTGATCCCATTATCAAAGTCGGCCCAAGTGGTGGCGGACGTATACAATCTGTGGTTTTCAAAAATCAATCTTTTGTAAGAGCTGATTTAGAAAACTTCGATTTCGATGCAAGATTTAGTGTAATAAGTGCAACCGTTTATTTTGCCGGTGCTAATTTCCCAAGTGTACAAACTGCCAGCTTAAACGGTGGCAATCTTGGTGCACTTAGCGCACAACTTAGCAGGTGTGTACCCGGTACTTCTGTAATATTTGACAATGTAAAAGTTCAGGGCCCTGATGGAACTGTTAGAACCATACAAAATGCCCCCGGCTTTTCACTCTATTAAAACCTCAACACATGAACAAGCTTTTTGTTAAATGCCTTTTATTAGCCTTCTGTTTTAGCATAACTACGTCAGTAGTAGATGCACAGGCAAAAAAGCGTACGGTAAAAAAGCGCACAACAGCAAAAAAAACTACCAACAGCCGCTCGGGTGCAAACATAAGTCCTGCGAAGGTTGATACTGTTCCCGCTGTGGCTAAAATTGATAGCTTACCTATTCAACAGGTAAAAAAATCGCTTAGGCAGGATGGTGCTGTTGAAAGAAATATTATGAAGGACCGTGTGCCTTTAGTTTATGAGCATATCAGGGAAGATGATGCAGTATACCGTGAAAGATTGTGGAGAGAAATTGACATACGTGAAAAACAAAACCTGCCATTTAGGTATGCCGGCAGTGATGATAATGGCAATCAAAGATTTATTTCAATATTATTTAAAGCTATACAGGATGGTCCTGATAATGGTGGCGTAACAGTTTTTGATGCTATTGATGACAGGTTTACTACACCGCTGGGTGTTAAAGAAGTGGCCGCAAAAATAGCTGGTGAAACAGTTTCTGTTCCTATCTATGATTCGTTGGGAAATGTTGTAGGCACCAAAGAAACAACACCCGAAGTAAACCTGGATTCTTTCTATAAATTCAGGATAAAAGAAGAAGTAGTTTTTGATAAAGAAAGCTCAAGATTATTTTGGAGAATTTTGGGTATTGCCCCGGTAAAAAATATTATTACTTCGCAGGGTTTAAGCATTGGCGAAACAGAATTGTTCTGGGTATATTATCCTGACATGCGGCCTATTTTTGCCAAGTATGAAGTATATAACGGTAAAAATTTTGGATCAAGAATGAGTTGGGAAGAGCTTTTTGAAAGCAGGATGTTTTATGGCCGTATCATTAAGAGCACTTTAGATAATCCATATGATAGGCGCTTAGACGAATATGGTGGCTTAAAAGATAATAAGATATTACAACTGCTGGAAGGCGAAACTATCAAAGACAAGATA
>JANLXV010000675.1:0-3945 GCA_031365305.1 Chitinophagaceae bacterium | reverse complement strand
GTTTTACCAACTATGTCAACCTCAGAACATGTGGTGCAAGATTATGCAGCTACGTCATTATCATTAAAAGCACATCCCGTAAGTTTTATAAGAGAAAAATTAAACCTGCTTCACATTACACCAACAAATAAATTATCTGATTCAAAAGATGGTGCACCGGTAAAAGTTGCCGGCCTCGTTTTAGTACGACAAAGACCCGGCACTGCCAAGGGTATTTGCTTTATGACGATTGAAGACGAAACCGGTTATGCCAATCTCGTCATTTTTGAAAAGCTGTTTGATACCTACCGCAAAGAGATCCTTCAATCAAAGCTTATTATGGTTGAGGGCAATGTGCAGATAGAAGGCATGGTGATACATGTGATTGTAAAATGCTGTTATGATATATCAAAACTTCTGCGGCAGCTTACACCAGCAAACAATGAAGATCTTCCGCTGTTAACACTATCCTATTCTGACGAAAAATCAATTCCCACTCATGCTCAACATAGTAAGCCGCAATTAAAAGGATCAGCAGAAGAAGACATTTTTCCTGATGCAAGAAATTTTAGATAGCCATAGCTGAAAGTAATGCTGGCGTCCCAAAGCGATCGGTTACAATACCCGTTTCCAACTAACTTTATCGTTCAACAATTATATGAACCGCATTGATCGTTTAGCCGCTATTGTATATTGCAGCCATGAAAACATACAAAGCTTTTTTATTTGATCTTAACGGGACAATGGTTGATGATATGCAATATCATATCACTGCCTGGCATAATATACTTACCGGCCTTGGCGCCAATATCACCCTGCAGCAAATGAAGGCGCAATGTTATGGCAAAAATGATGAGGTAATTGAAAGAACGCTTCCCGGTAAATATTCTGCGGCGGAAAAACAGCAAATGGGCAATGCCAAGGAGCAACAGTATCGTAAGGAGTTTGAACCTGATCTTAAGTTCATCAATGGCCTTGACCTGTTTATTGAGAAAGCCTATAGCCAGGGTATAAAAATAGCCATTGGCTCGGCAGCTATATTGCCCAATGTAGATTTTGTTTTGGATGGGTTACACATCAGGAAATATGTTGACGTGATTGTAAGCGCCGATCACGTTATGCTCAGCAAACCTCATCCTGAAACATTTATAAAATGCGCTGAGCAGCTACGGCTATCACCGGAGGATTGTGTAGTGTTTGAAGACTCTCCCAAAGGTGTTGAGGCGGCGTTGCAGGCCGGTATGGATTGTATGGTTATTACAACCATGCACACACAGGATGAATTTTCAGGGTTAAGTAATGTTGTAGGCTTTATTAAAGATTATGAGGATGAGATGTTACAACAATTGTTTTAAGGGTATAAGGAAAAGTCAACATTGAACGCTTAGTACTGTTGGTTGCATGATAGGTGTTCTGATTTAATTTTTTAATAGGATTTAAGCGAGAACATTTAAGCTGATGATCAGCGAAGACATCAATATTGTCTCGCATGTATTACTGCTTAACTTAGCCCCTAATTTAAAATATTTGTCATGAAAAAGATTGCCTGTGCTATTGTTTGTTTTATGAGTCTTATAGCCGCCTTTGGCAATATAAGGCTGCCGTCTGTTATCAGCAGCAACATGGTATTACAACAGCAATCAGCCGTTAAATTATGGGGCTGGGCGGCACCTGCAGAAAAAATATTTATTACAACATCGTGGAATAATAAAACAGATTCGGTTGTAACAACAGGCGATGCCAATTGGCTCACTACTATTCAAACACCTGCTGCCGGCGGCCCATACACCATCACATTAAAAGGAAACAACCAGGTGGTATTGGAGAATGTTTTAATTGGCGAAGTATGGGTGTGTTCAGGCCAATCGAATATGCAGATGAGTGAAGGATGGGGACTGCCCGACGTGAAAGCGGAGTTGCCAAATAGTTACAATAAAAATATTCGCTTCTTCCAGGTGCCTGATGTTACCTCGGCTTATCCACAGGATGATTGTGTGGCGCAATGGACTACCTGCGATTCAAACACCTTAAAATCTTTTAGTGCCGTGGGGTATTTTTTTGGTAAGAAACTTAACACAGATCTGAATGTGCCGATCGGTTTGATCAACAGTAGCTGGGGTGGTACGCCTGCAGAAACATGGACGCCGCAAGAGATGGTAAGTGCAGATACAATGTTGGCAAACGCTGCTACAAAAATAGAACCCGCAGGCTGGTGGCCACACAAGCCGGGGCTTGCATACAATGCTATGATTGCTCCGCTAACCAATTATTCCATTGCAGGAGCAATCTGGTACCAGGGTGAAAGTAACACCGGCACTGCATCAACGTATACAAAACTTTTAACGACTATGATTGATGGCTGGCGTAAACAATGGAATAAAGATTTTCCTTTTTACCTCGTACAAATTGCACCTTTTAAATATGGCAATAAAAATATTGCTGCGCTTTTGCAGGAGGCACAAACCGGCGTTATGAAACACAGCAACGTTGGCATGGCAGTGATCACCGATCTTGTTGATGACACAAACGATATACATCCCAGGAACAAACATGATGTCGGCTTACGTTTGGCAAACTGGGCCTTGGCTAAAACATATAATAAAAAGGATATCACTTATAAAAGTGCATTCTACTCAAACATAGATGTTCAGAAAGGAAAAGCTGTTATTACTTTTGATGAAGGAGAGGCCGGCCTGCATTCAAAAGATAAAAAAGTAAAAGAGATATATATAGCGGGAGAGGATAAAATATTTTATCCGGCAGAGGCAAAGATTGATGACAATACATTAATTGTGTGGAGTAAAAATGTTAAGCAGCCTGTAGCCGTGCGCTATGCATTTGGCAATACAGCTATTGGTAGTTTATTTGGAAAAGGCGGGTTGCCGGTAGCACCCTTCCGGACAGACAAATGGGATGTTGATACATCTGACATTAAATAAGAAGTGTATCGGTTTGAGCGCTTATTTCACAATCGCTATTGCCATGCCATCATGTTCTTTGCTGCCCACCGTTTGAAAGATTGTAGCGGTTACATCTTTGCATTTTGATAAGAATATATTGAAGCGTTTTACACCGGCAACCATGTCATCGGTGCTTTCATCCAGTAGTACTTTGCCTTCACGTATCACATTATCAGCGATGATCAAAGTACCTGGTCTTGATAGCTTTAATGCCCATTGAAAATATTCGGTATAAGGTGGCTTATCGGCATCAATAAATATCATATCAAACGGGCCTTCCTTTTCAAGCTGAGGCATTACTTCAATAGCTTTTCCTAAACGAAGATCAATCTTAGAGGTGAGTCCGCAGCGATCAAAATTTTGTTGTGCAACTTTAGCATGTTTGTCCTCAATTTCAAGTGTGATCATTTTGCCATCTGTTGGTAAAGCTCTTGCCATCCAGATAGTGCTGTAACCACCCAGCGTACCAACCTCCAAAATCTTTTTTGCGTTAGCAAGGTTTGCCAGCAAATGCAAAAACTTTCCCTGGTTAGGAGATATGCTGATCTGCGGAATACCGGATTCAAAAATGGCTTGCTGCGCTGCTTTCAGGCAATAGTCCTCATCCTCAAAAAGGTTGCTGATGTATTGATCTACCGATTCAAAAAGTTGCTGGTTCATTATAAAGTTGATTAAGAATTGTGGAGATTATCATCAAATATAATGCGTTGATCAATTTTATTTTCCATTGCGCCTTCGGGTAAATCTTAGTCGAAAAAAATTAGAAAGGCATTGTTGTGTTGCAGGGCCCTGTATTTAATTGACGTTGTATACCTATGGCACACGTAATAGTAAAATAAAATTCGTTTATACAGATATTTTGTACCGGTGGCACAATTACCAGTGACTTAACTAACCCTGCTAATAGTTTATTAGTATTAAAAACAATCCATGTTTCAATCCACTTTTTAAGCATCTTTGAAAAAAAACTATTTCATGGCGATTAATAAGAAGGCGGCTCTTGGTT
>JANLXV010000643.1:0-4840 GCA_031365305.1 Chitinophagaceae bacterium | reverse complement strand
CAAAAATATATTGGCGCAAATGGTACATAGGGGTTATTGGCTTTTTGATACTGCAGGTTATTCTTTTTTATTTTCTTACGAAAGCTTTTAATCAATAACAGTAATGAGTGCAGTTGACTGGATAGTATTGATCATTACCCTTTGCGTTATTATTTTATACGGTGTTTACAAAAGCAAAACATCCAAAAATCTTGATGGCTATTTTTTAAGTAACAGGTCTATGCCATGGTATCTGGTTTTGCTAAGCATAATGGGTACGCAGGCCAGCGCCATTACATTTTTAAGTGCGCCCGGCCAGGCATACACCGATGGGATGCGTTTTGTACAATATTATTTTGGTTTGCCCATAGCCATGGTAATTATATGTGTTGTATTTGTGCCTGCTTTCAGTAAACTAAAAATTTATACAGCCTACGAATTTCTTGAGCAAAGGTTTGATGTGAAAACGAGAACGCTTACGTCAATACTTTTCCAGGTGTCCCGTGGGCTTGCCACAGGCATTAGTATTTATGCCCCATCTATTATATTAAGTTCTTTACTCGGCTGGAATATTTATCTCACCAATTGTATTATGGGCGGCCTGCTCATCATATACACACTTATAGGCGGAGCGAAAGCCGTGGCATACACGCAAACATTACAGCTCATTATAATAATTGCGGGCATGGCGGTAGCAGGGTATGTACTTGTAACCTTGCTGCCAGCAGATACTGGTTTTATACAGGCTTTGAACACCGGTGGTGCGGCTGGCAAAATGAATATTATTACAACGGGGTTTACCGACAACGGCTTTAACTGGAAAGATCGTTACAATATATGGAGCGGTGTTATCGGAGGTTTGTTCCTGGCACTCTCATATTTCGGTACAGATCAAAGCCAGGTAGGGCGCTTTTTTACGGCGAAAGACGATAAGGAAAGCAAGATTGGCTTATTGATGAATGGCCTTGTAAAAATCCCCATGCAGTTTTTTATTTTACTGCTTGGCGTATTGCTGTTCGCATTTTATCAACACCATAAGCCGCCAATATTTTCTAACGAAACACAAATTGAACTCGCTAAAGAAACGCCTTATAAAGATTCGCTTATTGCTATCGAAAAAAATTATCACACCTTATCTGTCTTAGACGACCAGGAAAAGATAGGTGCCTTGCAAAGCGATTATAAAGTTGTGCTGAAAAAAGCCTTACCCGGCCAGGATATTAATGACACCAACTACGTGTTTCTCACATTTGTAATTAATAATTTGCCCCATGGATTAATCGGCCTGTTGATTGCAGTAATTTTTTTAGCAGCGTGGGGAAGCATAGCTGCTGCCTTAAATGCATTGGCCTCCTGTACAGTGGTAGATATTCATAAAAAATTCTTTCAAAAGAATATTTCAGAAAGAAAGGATTACAATATTTCCAGATGGTATACTTTATTCTGGGGCTTGTTTTGTATTGCTGTTGCGCAGTTTGCAGGTAACCTAGGCAACAGTTTAATAGAAACAGTGAATATCCTGGGCTCCCTTTTTTATGGCGTTATCCTGGGGATATTTCTCGTGGCATTCTGGTTTAAAAGGATTGGTGGCAATGCCACTTTTATCGCATCAATCATTTCCGAAGTTTTGGTTATCTGGATTTATACATTGGATATAGTGTCGTTCTTATGGCTGAATGTTATAGGTGCAGTGCTGGTAATAATAATTGGGTTGATGATACAACCATTTTTTACAGCAGGTGAAAATAAAAAAGCGCTCCAATACAATTAAAGCGCTTTACAAAAAGTAATACCGGAAAGCTATTTTAAATCACTGATCAGCTTTTCATTTAATAAAACATAGTTGGCATTATTGGCGTCCTTCGAAAGTTTCATTGATTCATTGGCTGTGGCAATTGCGCCTTTTTTATCACCAAGTTCTTTTTGAATGCGGGCTTTATAATGTACCATGTAAAAAGGCTTAGGATCAGGCTGATCTAAAGCAAGGTCAATCATATTTAAAGCTGCCTTGTTGTTCTTCTCTACATCAAAATAATATTGTGCGGCATTATACCATGATTGGGTCATCTGGCTTTTTATCCTGTCTTTAATATTTGTTGTGATAGGGATGTTCAATGCCACATCTTCCCAGGCAATATTTAAATCCATACTTTCCGGTTTAATGTTACCAAACTGCATGGACAAGGTTTCTGTAAGCGGCGAAACTTTTGCAGCCTTAATTTTTACACGGGCTACATCATCACTTTCTTTATAACCACCAATGCCAGAATTATTAAAGCCCTTATTTAATATCACAGTCCATTCATCTTTTTGCGGAATGGTATACAAAGCATAGGTGCCTGAATCAACTTTAGCCCCACCGAATTCAACCGGATCTGTAAACCTGATCTTCGTTGCTGCGTTAGCCCCGGTACGCCACATCGTTCCATAAGGTTCAACCACGCCAAGCATTTTACGGCCTTTAAGACTGGGACGGCTATAGGTAAGTTCAACTGCGGATAAACCAAAGTCCTGTTTAATGGTTTGCGTAGGCGATGGGGCTGGCATACGGAGCTGCGCTTCTGCACCAATAGCCATAATCATTAAAGTTGCTGATAAAAACTTTTTCATATACAATGCTTTATTATTAAAAAATGGTTTGAAATTTTTAGATGTGATAGTTATTGTTCAAAATAGATTTTTATGGTTTGATAAACCAGGCGGTTTTGCAAGTATTGCGCCTGCGCATTTAAACTTTCAGAAAAGCCCTGTAAGCCAAAAAGGCCGGCGGCATTGCCTTTGTTAATGGCTATTTCAAGATAATTGGCTGAATTAAACAGGGCCAGCTTTTCGCTTTCGGCCACGTCAGCATAACTTGTACTTATTGTGTCAATCACCTCATCTCTTCTAAAAACAATTTTAAAATTTCTGCCCCGGCGGTGTTCTTCAAATTCCTCTTTAGTAATGTTTACAATTACGTTTTCAAAATTATCAATAAAGATGATTTGGCCTTCCAGGTAGTTAGGGCCATGCATTGGGCGTAAGGCATTTTTAATGCTAATCGAAATAGAATCATCGCCAATATCCTGTAAGGTTTTGCCCTGCTGTATAGCCCTGAAAGCGTCACCAAAAGCCGTAGCACAATCAAATGTATTTTTAATGCGCTCATTCTCAAACGACAAAGCAACTACTTCATTTGGCAGTTCTTCAAGTATCATGGTAATTAGGCCATTATCGGCACAGCCAATATATTGATCATTGTGCTTAACCATTAGCATTTGTGCATGTTTGTCAAAAAGGTCAAGCAATACAATATGAAATGTATGGGGCGGAAAATTTCGAAACGCATTTTTACATACATAAGCCGCCTGTGGATAATTGAACGGTGATAGCGTATGTGTAATATCAATAACTGTTGAGGAAGGGTTAGACGCCAGTAACCTACCCTTAACAGCACTCACCAAAAAATCCTGCAGGCCAATATCAGATGTCAGTGTTATCAAAGGCATTCACAATCATTTAAAGTTAATGAACAATGGGCATTGGTCATTGGTCATTAAGTCAATAGCCATTCGTCAACTTAATTTATGATTTCTTCAAATTCCGTTATTTCGTTCCTCCAGCCTCAAACCTAATACCTAAAACCTGAAACCTCATAACTCATCCCTTATACCTCACGCCTATTTCACAAGCTTGTTATTTTTAAAGAAAAACTTCTTTACCATCTTATCAGCAAAAGCCGGAAAAAATCTGTTTAAATAAACCGTTTGTTTACCTGTTGCTGTCAATACCAAAGTTCTTTTTTTATCGGCTATTGCTTTTACGATATGCCGGGCACATTCATCGGCTGACATTAATTTGCCTTCATCCATTGGCGAGGCGCCCTGCGGCATAGCCTCAGCATTAAGCGCTGCATTTCTTATGTTGGAGGTGGTAAAGCCCGGGCAAACCCACATGACATGCACATTATGATTCAGCATTTCTGTACGCAATGCTTCAAGCCATCCATTCAGCGCAAACTTGCTTGCGCTATAGCCACTTCGGCCAGGCAAGCCTCTAAAGCCTGCAACGGATGATACGCCCACAATCACGCCTTTATTTTTCATTATTTCGGGTAAGGCTGCTTTGGTGCAATAAACACTTCCCCAAAAATTCGTATCCATTACCTGCTTCAAAGTAGCAATGTCAGTATCGGCAAACAATGCACGCATAGAAATACCGGCATTGTTAATGAGAATATCTATAGTGCCAAAAGTGTTTATAGTAGAATGAATAAAGACCTTGCAATCGGTTTCATTGCTTACATCAGCTTTTACAGCCAGCAAATTATCGCTGTGCAACTCAGTTTCCAGCACTTTTAATTTGGCTTCATGTCTGCCGCAGGTGCTCACTTTAGCGCCGGCCACTAAAAACCTTTTCACCAGAGCTTTCCCTATACCATCTGTACCACCCGTAATAGCAATAACCTTGTTTGTAAACATATCTGCCTTTAAATCTGCGCAAAAATAGGCCTTGCTCTATGCTAAAAGAAAAAGAATATCTGCTAAAGGTTAAGCGCCTGGATAAGGCTTTCTAATAAATTTGTTTCAAAACGTTTTTACCTTATTTTTGCACTCCTTAAAAAAAGGATGATTCCGTAGCTTAGTTGGTAGAGCATCCCGATTTTATCGGGAGGGATCCGGGAAGAAAAAATAAAATGATTCCGTAGCTCAGTTGGTAGAGCAATACACTTTTAATGTATGGGCCCTGGGTTCGAGTCCCAGCGGGATCACCTGTTGGGACAAGTCTAAAATATTATGACTTGTCCCATTTTTTTTGCCTTCTAATTCCTTATCCATCAAGCACATAATGTTAATCGCTTCATTAACTCGATTGGTTCGAC